>CAZFQM010000032.1:0-10378 GCA_964520995.1 uncultured Oscillospiraceae bacterium | reverse complement strand
CTACATGGCGCTGGTGCCGGTCATTCAGCCGCCGATTATGAAGGCGTTAACCACCCAAAAAGAGCGCTCGGTAGTAATGGAGCAGCTTCGTCCGGTATCCAAGGTGGAGAAAATTATCTTCCCGATCCTGGTAACCTTGATTATTTGTTTAATCGTTCCTTCCGCAACCCCGCTGATCGGTATGCTGATGCTGGGTAATTTGATTAAGGAAAGCGGCGTGGTAGACAGATTTGTGAAAACCGCACAGAATGAGCTGATGAATATCATCACCATCATGCTTGGCGTGACGGTGGGAGCAACGGCAACTGCCGATTACTTCCTCACCTGGGACACTATTAAAATTATCTGCCTCGGACTTGCGGCGTTCTGCATCGGTACGGCGTGTGGCGTTTTGTTCGGTAAGCTGATGTATATCTTTACCAAGGGCAAGGTGAACCCGTTAATCGGTGCGGCAGGTGTTTCCGCTGTTCCGATGGCGGCACGTGTTGCACAGAATGTCGGTCAGAAAGACAATCCAAAGAATTTCCTGCTCATGCACGCGATGGGACCGAATGTTGCAGGCGTTATCGGCTCCGCAGTTGCGGCAGGTGTCTTGCTGAGTATTTTTGCAAAATAAAGCGATGAAAGCTATCTCGATGAATTCACTTCACGGGATAGCTTTTCTTGCGGTTTTATGCTTACCTCGGTTATATAAGAGAAATCGGGACGAAAAAACAATCGAAGATATTATCATCAGGAAAGGATTGATATTATGAATATTCAGGAATACATTCATCTCTCGGAGCAGGAAAAACCGTTGGATAACATGGTAACGGACGGAGGCTTTTGTGGTATTTTCCGTACCATTGGCTGTATCGGAGACAGCTTGTCCTCGGGAGAATTCGAATCTACCGATGCAAACGGACAGACCGGTTATCACGATTGCTTCGAATATTCGTGGGGACAGTATATTGCGCGCAGTGCGGGCAGCACCGTTTACAATTTTTCTCGTGGCGGAATGACTGCCATGGAATACTGGAACTCCTTTGCAGAGGAAAATGATTTTTGGAATCCCGATAAATTGTGTCAAGCTTATATTATCGCGCTGGGCGTCAATGACCTTTGGGGAATCAGACAGGAGCTTGGTTCTGTTGCCGATATTAACCGGGAGGATTATCATCAAAATGCCGAAACCTTTGCCGGCTATTATGCGAGAATTATCCAAAGGTTGAAGAGCATGAGACCGGAGGCACGCTTCTTTTTAATGACAATGCCGCGGGAAGGAAATGCCGATGATGCATTAAGAGCCGCACACGCACAGCTTCTCAAGGAGATGACGGAGTTTTTTGACAACACCTATCTGTTGGATCTCTTTCAATATGCTCCTGTTTACGACAGTGCCTTCAAACAGCGGTATTATTTGTCGGGTCATATGAATCCGGCAGGCTATTTGCTGACTGCGCGGATGGTGGAAAGCTACATTGATTATATTGTTCGGCACCATGCCGAGGATTTCGCGCAGGTCGGATTGATCGGAACGCCGTACTATTATCAACCCGAAAACAAATAGATGCCATATCGACTATGATGATAAAACGGTCGGTTGCTTCTTATGAATGAAAAGCCGCATTCTTCCCCGAGGAAGAATGCGGCTTTTGCCATTTGTCATTGCAACGATGGCGTTCTGATGCGAGCGAATAAGTCGGGGAAATAGGCGAAAAAACAAGGCTGTTAGCTGGTTTGCACAAAAAACAGAACGAAAAATGACGCTGTGATATTGCTCGGAAAAAATTGGTAAGATTTCCCGCTTGTTTTTTGGTGAAAAAGCCATCTGTACAAATCGGGGGTAAATGGTGTATAATTATTTTATGATTATATTACATTATTTTTCTGTTAAAATCCGTATGATTTTAACAGAAATTCAAGCCTTGAATCGGGCAGTAGCTAAAATAACAGGAGGACGAAAACTATGGATAAACTGAAAGTACTAATCACCAATAATCAAAAGGATGTCAAAATTCCGACCGGAATCAGAATGCTGATCAGACGTTCCTGCCATGCTGTTTTGGAAATGGAAAATTTTGAGGGAAGCGCCGAAATCAGTGTATCGTTTGTAAACAATGAGGAAATTCAACGCCTCAATAAAGAATACAGAAATAAAGATGCCGTTACCGACGTGCTGTCCTTTCCTTTGGGCGAGAATGGAAATTTTGATAAAAACGAAAACGGCGCATATGTGCTGGGCGATATTGTGATTTCCATGCCGAAGGCTTATGAGCAGGCGGGGATTTACGGCCACACGTTGCAACGGGAGGTTGGCTTTTTAACGGTACATTCTTTACTGCATTTATTGGGCTATGACCATGAGCAGGGCGGCTTGCAGGCAGTGCAAATGCGGGAAAAAGAGGAGATCGTTCTAGCCAGATTAGGCGTTCCGCGCGGCGCCAGCTATGTATTTGCCGATGAAAAATAATACCGAGATTGCAAATTTAATAAAAAGCTTTCGATATGCTTTTCGTGGCTTAAAGCACACGATTAACAATGAGAGGAATATGCGTATTCACATCGTGGTGGCACTGCTCGTCGGATTCTATTCGTTTTTATACGGTTTGGCTCCCGAGCAGTATGCCGTGATATTTCTCTGCTTCGGTTTTGTGATAGCCGGAGAAATGTTCAATACCGCTATTGAGGCTTTGGTTAATCTGGAATCACCCACATACGACAACCTTGCGCGGATAGCCAAGGATGTCGCAGCGGGTGCTGTTTTTGTATCTGCAATTACTGCGGTTATTGTCGCTTTCTGTATCTTCCATGATTGGAAGCGGATTATTCAAACCTTTCTTTTGATTGCGACAACACCTGTTTATCTTGTCATTTTTGCGGCTATTATTATAGTAGGCGGATTTTTTGTGTTCGGCTGTAACGGCAAGATCAAGCCGCAGAATAAAAAAACGGATAACTATAAACAATAAGAGCGAGGCTCATCAGCCGGTTTGCTTTTGAAATCCTTTATCGAGCAAGCTGTTGTTCTGATTTTATCTTTTAGGAAAGGCATAGGTAACGACCGAATGGAAACACGTTCCGCTTTTGTGGCAATTGTCGGTTGCCCGAATGTAGGCAAATCCTCCCTACTCAACGAAATGCTGGGGCAAAAGATTGCCATTGTATCAAATAAGCCGCAGACCACGCGGACAAAAATTATGGGAGTTTTGACGCAGGAGGAAACACAGCTGGTATTTACCGATACACCCGGTTTGCATCGCGCCAAAAACAAGCTGAGTGCGCATATGGTTAAAGCGGTCAAGGATTCGGTAGCGGATGTGGATATCATACTCTTTGTGGTCGAGCCGAAAGGAAAGCTCAGAGAGGAAGAGCTGGAATTGATAGAGAATTTTAAAAAGCTTTCGATTCCGGTGCTTCTTGTCATCAACAAGATTGATACAATATCCGAAAAGGAGCAGGTCATGAGGCGGATACAGGAGTATTCTGCCTTATATCCGTTTCATGCGGTCATTCCAATATCGGCTCTTACTTCAGAGGGTGTTGACCTGGTAATCAAGGAGCTTTCTGTGTTAGCCGAGCCGGGGATTCATTTCTTTGCCGAGGACACCTTAACCGACCAGCCGGAGAGAGTGTTGGTCAGTGAGATGATTCGTGAGAAAATTTTGTTGCTGTTTCGCCAGGAGATTCCTCACGGAATTGCGGTTTCCATTGAAAGCATGAAAGAACGCAAAAAAGGCGATATTATGGATATCGAGGCGATTATTTTTTGCGAGAAAAGCAGCCATAAGGGAATGCTGATCGGAAAAAACGGCTGTATGCTCAAAACGATAGGAAGCCAAGCAAGAGAGGACATTGAACGCTTTTTTGACATTAAGGTCAATCTTCAGCTGTGGGTAAAGGTGCGTGAGGATTGGCGCAATAAGGAAAGCATCATTAAATCCTTCGGTTTATCCTAGCCCGGATTTCCCCCCAATTCGGCTAATAGTTTCCACTTATATTTTATTTCGGCGCCCATATACTATCCATACAGTGAAGGGAGCTGAATGGGATGGAGCAAGAAATGGCGTGGAAGCGATTTACGGATTCCGGGAAAATATCGGATTATTTAATATATTGTCAATGCAGGGCATCGAACGGGAGGGTTGTGCGGCATGACGATCAAGACCAAAGCGATTGTTTTAAAGCACAGCTTTCTGTCCGAGGAGGACAAGCTGCTGTTTCTGCTGTCCGAGGAGTACGGCTTGATTGAAGCCAAAGCGCGCGGTGTGAAGCGGCTGAAAAGCCGCCTTTTGAATTCCACCGAGGATTTTTGTTATTCCGACTTTTGCCTTTTCGCGGGCAGGAGCGGCTACATAGTAAACAGTGCCGATAAGCTGGATAATTTTTACGGCTTGCGGAATGATATTGAGAAGATTTCACTGGCAAATTATTTCGGTGAGCTGACCTACTATTTAACGCCTACCGCAGAAAATGCGGAGGTATTTTTGCGTTTGCTCTGCAATACGCTTTATTTATTGGCAAATGATAAACGTTCGGTGGATTTTATGAAGCCGATTTACGAATTGCGTGCCATGGCGGAAAGTGGATTTGCTCCGAATTTGGTTGCGTGCGACGGATGCGGTCAATTTGAGGGAAAAGGAATGACTTTTTTCCCATTGCGAGGCATATTGCTGTGCGAGGATTGTATGCCGCAGGCAGAACAATCGGAGCAGGAGGACAGGTTTAAGCTGACTTCGGCGGTGCTTGCCTCAATGCGTCATATCTTGTTTTCCGAATTGGAGCGATTGTTTAATTTTAAAACTTCAAAGCAGACCCTTTTGTATCTGGATCAAATATCGGAATATTATGTGAAATTGCATTTGGAAAGAAGCTTGAATTCGCTGGAATTCTATAAATCGCTGAAGTCAATGCCTTAGAGAGGAAGTTGGAGGTGCTTTTCGACCACCGAAAAGCCAAGCATTATGATGGAAAATTTGTTAACCGTCTCCGAGCGAACGATTCAATCGCTGGAGTTTGATAAAATACGCAATATGCTGGCAGATTTGACCTGCTGTGAGGATGCGCGAAATGCGGCACTGCAATTGCAGCCGTCTATTGACCTGCTTACGGTGCGGGAGGAGGTTCGAAAAACCGCCGACTTTTACACCCTGGTTGTCAGCTACGGCACGCCGACCTTTTATCATTTAAGCAATCCGATTGGGACAATCAGACGTGCGAAAGCGGGGAGTACTCTGACTCCCGGTGAGCTGCTGCGGATTGCCGAGGTGTTGCGGCAGATTCGGCTTTTAGATGAATGGGCAGGGCAGAATAAAACCATGCCGGAGGGCTTAAATTCGCTTTTTTCCGAATTGTCCCCGAATAAATATTTGGAGCAGCAGATTTCCTCCGCTATTTTGTCCGAGGAGGAAATTGACGATAATGCAAGTCCCGAGCTGGCGGCGATTCGCAGAAAAATCAAAAACGCACAGCTTCGTGTAAGGGAGCAGCTTGAAAAAATCATCCGTTCTCAGCAGTATCAAAAGTATTTGCAGGAGCAGATTATTACAATGCGGGATGGCAGGTTCGTTGTGCCGGTCAAGGCGGAGCATCGTGGAGAGATCGGCGGATTGGTGCATGACACCTCTTCGAGCGGCTCTACTTTGTTTGTCGAGCCGTCTGCCGCGGTAGAGGCAAACAACGAGATTCGGGTGCTGCAAGGTAGGGAGCAGGACGAGATACAGCGCATATTGCAGGCGCTTTCCGCCGAATGTGCCACCTTCGGAGATGGTATTATCGCCTCTTATCAGCTGGCGATTACGCTGAATCTCTATTTTTGTAAAGCCAATTTAGCGGCGCGGATGAATGCCACTTTGCCGGAGGTTACCGACAGCGGCGTGATTCGTTTAAATAGGGCAAGACATCCGCTGATCGATAAAAATAAGGTAGTGCCGGTGGATATCTGCCTTGGAGAGCAGTATACGACCTTGGTCATCACCGGACCGAATACCGGCGGCAAGACGGTTACCCTGAAAACATTGGGCTTGCTGACCCTGATGACCATGTCCGGTTTATTGATACCGGTGGGGGATAACAGCGTCATTTCCATCTTTGAAGAGATCTTGGTGGATATCGGAGATGAGCAGAGCATTGAGCAAAGCTTGTCTACCTTTTCGGCGCATATGACGAATATCGTCTCTATCCTAAAGCAGGTAAGCTTTCGGTCACTGGTGCTTTTGGATGAGCTTGGCTCCGGAACCGACCCGGTAGAGGGCGCCGCTTTGGCAATTTCGGTCTTGGAAAATTTGCGGAGCAGGGGATGCCGTGTGGCTGCAACGACCCATTATGCCGAGCTGAAGGTTTATGCGTTGGAAACCGATAAGGTGGAAAATGCCTGTTGTGAATTTGATATTACCACCTTGCGACCGACTTATCGGCTGCTGGTCGGTGTTCCCGGACGTTCCAATGCTTTTGCTATCAGCAATCGGTTGGGGCTGGATGAAAAAATCATTCAGCACGCACAAAGTCTGATTGCCTCCGACAGCAAGCGGTTTGAGGATGTGATTGACAAATTAGAGCAATCACGGCAGGAATTGGAGCAGGAGAAAATAGCGTTATTCGAAAAAAATCGGGAAACCGAGCAATATAAGGAAGAAATCAAAAAGCTGAAAAACAGCCTAAGCTCCGAGAGAGAACGGGAAACCGAGCTGGCTCGGATGCAGGCGAGAAAGCTGTTGAGCGATATTCAGCTACGTGCAACGGCGTTGATGGATGAATTGGAGGAGCTGAAAAAAAGCAAGGATAAAGAGGAATTCTCCAAGCTGGTTGGAACAGCAAAGGCACAGTTGAAAGGAAAGCTGCAAAAGCTGGAGGATGCTGCCAATCCGATTCAAGGTCATTCCGATGAGAGCTATGTGTTGCCCCGTAAGCTGCAGGTTGGTGACGCTGTTCAGCTCTTTGACGTCGTAAGCAAGGGAAATGTAATGTGCGGCGCCGATAAAAAGGGACGTTACCAGATTCAATCGGGCTATATGAAAATTTGGGTAGAAGAGAAGAATCTGCGGTTGCTTGACCAAAAATCCGGAGCTGATAAGAAAACGGTCGGCAAGGCGATGCGTACCGTCAAGAATAAGTCGGAGCGAGAGGCGAAAACCGAGATTGATCTGCGTGGTTATACGGCAGAGGAAGCACTGATGGATTTGGATATGTTTATTGATAATGCGGTGATGAATAATGTCAATGTCATTTCGATTATTCACGGAAAGGGCACGGGAGTGCTGCGTGCCGCGGTGCAATCGCATTTGAAAAAGCACAAAAGTATTAAGACGTTCCGCCTCGGTGTATTCGGAGAGGGTGAATCGGGGGTTACCATAGCGGAATTGAAATAATCGGAGGGAATGAATTTTATGTATTCTTTAGAACGAACCGGTAAAATAAAAATTGTCTCTTGGATTTTATCAATAATCTTTTTGCTGATATCTATTCTCTGCTATTTCAGAGGTGGAGATGAATTGCTGTCCTATGGTTTTATGAATGAGCCTTTTTGCGCTGTTGTTATGGTTGCGGCTTTCTTTGTTGCGTTGGTTTGTGCGTTGATAGCCGTTGCACTTCATGCGATTCAGAAGGATATTGCCGAGCATTTAAAATATTTGGATCACAAAGAATAAAAGCAGTATATGAAAAAGACCTGTTTGCAAAAATGCTTTGCAAACAGGTCTTTTTTGTACTTGCAATCAATATTCGGCAGAACCGGTGGTGCGGGGGAACGGGATGGCATCTCGGATGTTGGAAATGCCGGTGATGTACATAATCAACCGCTCAAAGCCCAGACCGTAGCCTGCGTGCTTAGTACCGCCGTAGCGGCGCAAATCCAGATACCAGGAGTAATCCTCTTCCTTTAATCCAAGCTCGTCCATTCTGGCTGTGAGCACATCCATTCGCTCTTCACGCTGGCTGCCGCCGATGATTTCTCCTACACCGGGAACCAGCAAATCCATTGCGGCGACGGTTTTGTTATCATCGTTGAGTCGCATATAAAACGCCTTGATTTCTTTCGGATAGTCAATGACAAACAGCGGCTTTTTGAAGATTTGTTCGGTTAAGAAGCGCTCATGCTCGGTTTGCAGGTCGCATCCCCACTCTACCGGGTAGCTGAATTGTTCCTGATGCTGTTGCAGGATTTCAATGGCTTCGGTGTATGTGATTTTTCCGAAATCGGCGTTGACAAGGTCGGTTAAACGTGAAATCAACTCCTTGTCATAGACAGTGTTGAAAAATTGCCTATCGTCCGGACAGGTTTCCAGCACGTAGGAAATGACATATTTGATCATCCGCTTGGCAAGCTCCATGTCATCCTGCAAATCCGCAAATGCGATTTCAGGCTCGATCATCCAAAATTCCGCAGCGTGTCTTGCGGTGTTGGAGTTTTCGGCACGGAAGGTAGGCCCGAAGGTGTATATTTTACCGAAAGCCATTGCCATGCATTCGCCCTCTAATTGTCCCGATACGGTAAGGCTGGCAGGCTTGCCGAATAAGTCCTGAGAGTAATCTACCTCACCGTTTTCGGTGCGGGGCGGGTCGGCGGGATCCAGGGTGGTGATCCGAAACATTTCGCCTGCGCCCTCACAATCGCTGGCGGTAATAATCGGTGTATGTGCATATACAAAGCCATCCTCCTGGAAAAATTTGTGAATTGCATATGCTGCCGCGGAGCGAACGCGGAAAGCAGCACTGAAGGTGTTGGTACGGGGACGCAGATGAGCAATCGAACGCAAAAACTCCAGGGAGTGCCGCTTTTTCTGCAACGGATAATCGGAGGTGGAAGCGCCCTCTAATTCAATTTGCTGTGCATGAATTTCCAGCGGCTGCTTTGCCTCGGGGGTTAAAACAACCGTACCGATGACCGTAATGGCAGAGCCGACATTGTATTTCACCACTTCCTTGTAGTTCGCAAGCTGCTCCGCTTCGAAAACAATCTGCAAATTTTTAAAGCAGCTGCCGTCATTACACTCGATAAATCCGAGCGCCTTTGAGTCTCGGATGGTTTTTACCCATCCGCAAACGGTTACCTGCTGTTGTGCATATCTGTCTGCATCGGCAAACAAAGCTGCAATTTCTAATCTTTTCATTCGTATTTCCTCCTAATGTGATTACGTTATTCTTTATTGGAATGATTGGATTTTTTGTTGTAAATAATTTTTTTGTGCAATATAATTCTGTTCTGTATGGTAGAAGTCATCCGATAATCGGCTTTGCTCACTCAGAAGCGTGTCAAGCTGTTTTTGTAAATCGGCGACTTCGGTATATAACCGCTGAATTGATAATCGTAATTGATTTTCTGCGTTCTCCATACCGTCGCGCCCCGATGCCAGCAGTGTATCCAAATTCTTTTCGGCTTTCTCCAGCTCGGACTCCTTGTCCCGAATTTTCTGCTTCAGCGCGTTGACGGCTTCTTTCTTTTCGTTTTGTTGCTTTTGATAAGTGAGCTTATATTGTTGAAATTCGGTATTTAAGCTGTCAAGCTCTGCTTTGAATTTGGATTTGTCGACATAGGACGTAGTTTTGTCGTCGCTTGTTGTTGTCGGAATCGAATCGTTGCGAACGGAAGAGCTGTCCTTGTCCGATTTTTCAGCTTTCTTGTCGGCAGATGCCGTTTGCGCCGATGAAGCAGTGCTGCTTACGGAAATGACAGAGGAAGCAGGGGTGACGGTTACCACGATATCCCGTTTCTTGCAACCGAAAAGCAGGGCAGAAAGAAAAGAGGTAGTTAATAAAAGCAGAAGCCCTGTTTTGCACATATTCATCGCCTCGATTTTATAAGCTTCTCATTTTTTGAATCAGCCACGCGACGACCGGCCACAGCATTTGGTAACCTGCCAGGAAGAGCACATTGAGCCTGCTGAAGTCGTTCATGAGGCACAGAGCGGTTACCAAGCCAAAGCCGATGATAATCGAGGTCATAATCAAAACGATTCCCAGCATGATTCGCGCCTTGATTCTTTTTGCCGTGGTAAGGGTCTTGATATAGGAATAAAAATTACCGTTGTTTGCCAAAAAGCCTTCCTCCTGTTTGGAGGGAGCGTGCTGTGTGTCATAGGCTTTGTGCAGCCTTGACGGAATGACGCGGAAGAGCGTTGGCTCGACCTGAAACACAGATGCAAGCTTTTCCCGATTCAGAATGGGATCCACCGTTTTGACGATGAGGAAAATATTGTTGTGCTCCAATCTCCGCAGTGCGGCTTCGACCGAGGCTGAGGCGGTTAAGCTGATAATAAATACCGCGGTCAATTCTCCCGAGGTGGAGAGATAAATAAGCTCGTTATTTTCGGTGCAATAGCGCTTCTCGTAGTCCTTTGAGGGCACATCAATGCCGTGGTTGAGCATAAGCTCCCGCGTGCCGATCAGCACCCGTTTGTTGTCT
>CAZFQM010000031.1:0-10448 GCA_964520995.1 uncultured Oscillospiraceae bacterium | reverse complement strand
CCTACGGCTTAACTGTGACCTCCATCGTGACAATCTTAGCTGCATTGCTTGCTCCCTCAGAGCCCTCGAAAGCGCTCTGAGCGGATATCTTTTCGAGCAAGCTCTGCCGTCCGCTTTGCAGGTCAGCTAAAATAAACAATACAAAGCCTCCTATGGTAGTTCTTTCGTTCTACCACAGGAGGCTTTGTTATTCTTGCTTTATTTTATATGCTACTATACATCAATCTGCTTCTGTTTTCCTTTTACGACGCCACAGAAATATTCCGCCGCCGATTGCCGCAACAAGAGCAATGACCGCTCCCGACAAACCAATTATTTTCCCCTTGCTCGGTGCAGCTCCGTTTACTTCCGAATGAGAAACCGTCGAAATAATCACACTCTCGTCCTTTGTCTCTGCCGAAGTACTTGAGGACACGGCAAATGCATTTTCCTCCTTTGCCGAATCGACAGGCAGGCTACTTTCTTTTATCGTTGTTGCCGAGGGAACCGCTTGGTTCGCTTTACTTGATGGTTTTGTTGCAGATACGGTCTTACTGCTTTCCTGACTTGAGGTGATATCCGCCTCGTCATTGATATTGCAAATTCGTTTTATGTAGGAAGAAACATATCCCGCATACTCCGATTGAATCTTCAGCCCGGGATGTCCGTTCCCTCCGTCGGTATTCAGCGGCAACACCAAGGAGTAAAAGCCTTTTTCCGCTCCGCCCATTTCTTTCACCGCTTTTTTCACCATGCTGTCCGCCGAGCTCAGCATCATTCCATGAAGCCATAAAATTTTAGACCTCGGGTTCTTCTCTCGCAGTTCCTTGAGCAAATCCACAAAGCCCTTTTGAACCGTCTCAAAGGTCGCTCCGCTGCTTGCATAGGTCCACATATCGTTTGTACCCAGCCCGACCACAATCACATCGGGCTGACGGGCAAAGGAATATTGATTCTGAAAATAATAATAATCGGTATACAAATATTGGTCATACATGGACTTGGTATCTGCACCTGCCCAACCGATTCCCTTGGTTGCGGTAATTCCGCTGGTGGCAATGACAGACCAATCTGCTTGCAGCTCTTTGGCGGTCAAATATGCCCAACCGCGGGTCGCATCCTTATAAAGTGGCGCATCCTCCCCATTCTTCACCAAATTTCCATGACCGGCGGTAATGGAATCTCCGACAAAATCAGCTGCAATATCAAGCAGACAGACAACATGGTTGCTGTTTTTTTCATAGTTCCACCTCTTCCATCCAAAAAGTCATCCGACGATACCGCTTCGCTCCACGCCCTTGGCGAAAAAGCGTTGCGAAACCAAAAAGAGTATCAATACCGGCAGAATCGACACAATGCAAGCAGCCTGCTGCATCGGCATAATATAATTTGCGTTCTGCTGAGATTGGTCCAGCACCTTCCCGGCAAGCGAGCCGAAATTCATCAGCTCAACCGCTATGGTTCTCATGGTAGTTAAAAAGATAAAGGGACCTTGATAGTCTGTCCAATACCAGGTGAGCGAAAAAATACTGCATATCACAAGCGCGGTCGCCGCATTCGGCAGCATGACCCGCCAAAAGACCTTACCGTGTCCGCAACCGTCGATAATAGCCGCTTCCTCCAGCTCGGTCGGCATATTGGCGAAAAACTGGCGAAAAATCAAAATAAACAATCCCGACATCATGCCCTGTCCCAATGCCGCGGGAACCACAAATGCCAGCGGCGAATTTAAGAGATTGATCGGAGACGGTTTCCCGATAATCGCCTGAATGATGCCGAAGAAATCCAGGTTTTTCATCACCAAATAATTCGGAAGATTGATCATCTGTGAGGGCATCATGATGGTAACTACCGCCAGCAAAAACAACACGGTATTTCCCCGAAAACGGAATCGGGCGAATCCGTAGCCGGTCATCGCCGTCACCAAAATCTGAAACAAAGTGGAAAGCACCGCAATCATCGCGGTATTGGCAAGCGGATTGATTAAATCCATGTCAAAGAGCACTTTTTTAAAATTATCCATGGTAAAGTGCTTCGGAATCCAAACCACCGTGACATCGAAAAAATCCTGCGGCGAACGAAACGCCATGGTGATCATATACATTAACGGATACAGTATGACAAAGGCTATGCTGATCAGAAAATACCACCGCAACAGGTTCCACACAACACGTCCCGCATAATATCCCAAAGAAATATTTTTCCCTTTTTCGACTTGATTGTGAGAATTCATAATAGCCTCCTGTTATTTTGCATGGAATATCCACTTCTTTGTCACCGCAAAAAGCAACAGCACCGTCAATAAAATGGTCAGAAAATACATCCACATCATGGCGGAAGCCTTGGAATAGTCGTAATTTTGCATCGCAATCGTCGTAACATGAGAAATAACTCCGTTTTCTACCGACATACTGGACACAATCAAGGTATAAACGGCATTTGCCAAAATATAGGGCGAAATCACCGGGAAGGTAATCTTCCAAAAAATCTCCCAGCCGGTCGCGCCCTCCACCTTTGCGGCTTCATAATAAGAATCGGGGATCGACAACAAACCGATGAGGAAAATCAAAATCTGCACGCCGCTTTTCCACACAAGGTCGGCTACCCGCGCAATGATATCGGTCACCCCGGTTACCAAGCCTTGCGGGAATCCGGAATTGATTAAAAGCTCGGTTAATGCCGAAATATCGTACAGGGTTCCGGAGCCCTCCGTCATCCCCATCTCCACCTGGCTGACACCACGTGCAATGACCAACGCCATCGCTCCCGAGGTCACCACAATCGGCAGAAAGAAGATGGTCCGCATTACGCCGCGCCCCTTAAAATCCTGACTTAACAGAAGCGCCATAAACAAGCTGAAAAATACAATGATCGGAACCTCATAAGCGAAATTTTTAAAGGCGGCGGTAAAGGCTTGCGGATAGGTCGCATCCTCCATCCATGCGTAAACATAATTTTGAAATATGCCGTTTTTCAGCGGAAGAAGCTCATATCCGGTCGCAGAAGAAATCTTAAATTCAAAAAAAGAAAAAAGCAAAAATTTAATAACCGGTTGCACAAAAAACAACAGCAATCCTATAAACCACGGCAAAATGAATAACCAGCCTACCAGCTCGCGCCTTTTTTTCAATTTCATCTGTTTCATTTCGGTGCCTCCCTTTTCCGTTCCGTCTGTTTTCTCATGTCCCCCGAATTTTTTCACGGAACGCATCAAAACCAAGATACAACAAACAGATTTTACTATTAGATAATATCATGAAAAATCAAAAAAATCCATTAACAATCTCTGCATTGCTCTGCACAATTATAGTTGTTTCGCACAAAACAAAACCGACTTCACCCAAAAAAGTGAAGTCGGTTCCCTGCTTATCCTTCCGCCTTAATCGTCATGCGGTTTTCTCTGTTCCAAGCCCTTTTACGGGTTTGTTTTAAAGTGTATCCGATGCTTTTTTCGCTCCGGCTATCTGTCGGCGCTCTCTTCTTCCGCTTCCCTTTGGATAAAGCGACGCCATTTCGGTATCCTCCAAAAGCAGATTGCCGTCCCCAAAAAGGCAACCACGCACCAGCTTGTCAGCACTGCATTCCAGCCGCGATGATCTGCCAAAACAGCAAAGCCGTATGTCGATACCGAAGCACCGATATAGGTAAAGGCGTTCAAAATACCGGAAAAGGTGGATACCAAACCGTATCTTGCAAAATGCTTCGGAATAATGGCGATCAGCATATGATTTACGCCGTGCATACAGGCTGACACCACCGATGCCATCACTACCGTTACCATCGGCGGAAACGGAATGCCGAGCGCCAACGGAATCGCCGCCACGAAGGAAATCCCGAAAAACATTGCCGATGTTTTCAGCTCACTGCCGAAGAAATGATAAACCGTATTTGCCGCAACAACGCTCAGCATACTGAATATCGGCATCACAACGGTGCTCAGCACCGAAGCAGCCGCCTCAATATGAAACTGCTTGCTGATTAAGGAGGGAAGCCATGTTTGTATGCCGTCCCGCAGTACTCCCTGCAAAACAATCACCGCAAAAACAGGCAACAATCCCGCCGTTAAAATCAATGCAATTATGGAGCCGCGCTCTGCCTTTTCCTTTTGCGGGACTACCGCTTTCCGCTCCGACAAAGGCGCACCCTCTGAGACCGCTCCCTGCCGACTCATAATACACCACATCAGCAGAATCATCCCGCCGAACAGCGAAATCAGCCGAAACACATTTCTCCATGCTGTAACCGACAAAACCGCCGGTACAAACAGATACACAAAGATGGTGCCGACCTGCGCCGACAAGCCTACTACCGTAATGGCGTCTGCGTATTTTTCCGCACCGACCTGCTCCGATACAAAACGAGTAAGCGGTGGCCAGATCATTGCCTGGAAAAAACCGTTTAAGCACCAAAGCACCGTCATTGTCAAAACGCTCGAGCTAAATGACACTGCCACATTGACCGCTATCGTTCCCGCCATCGCAAAGCTTATCATTTTGGTCGGAGAAATTTTATCCCCGATAAAGCCGCACAGCACCTGACCGATTCCATAGGTGATAAAGCTTCCGGTAATTGCCGCCGAAGCCGCTGTATTGGACACCTGCAAATCCTGCACGATCGCAACCAACGAAGCAGCGTAATCAAGCCGCATGGCATAACTGAAAAAATATACCAAAAATCCCGCGATGATTGTTTTTATATACGCTTTTTTCATGTTCTCAACTTCCATTGCCCATCAATCATTTGTTTCATCCATATATGCCAGCTCTGTTCCAACCCCGATTTCATCCAGCGTGTATTCGTTTTCGACAATATCGGTACGCATATGCCACTTTCCGGAGGTAAAGTCGGGGAACGCAACCGGTGCTCCGCCCAGTGCGATAGAGTCTCGGCTTAATGCCGTAATGCACATATAAGTCGCCGCATCATACACATCAATCGGCGGGTGTAGTCCCTTTCGAACTGCCTCAATAAAAGCCGAAAACATCACGGTATCCATTCCGCCGTGCATATCATCCATTTGGTCGCTGTTCTTCCTAAGGGGGTGATTGTATTTTATCGCATATTTCTTGGCATTTCCCCACATCGGCTTCCAATCCATGTCATGCAGGTGATGATGCTTATTGCTGTCCAAAAAGATGCTGTCATTATCCTCCATGTACATTCCCTTTGTACCATGCACCTCAAAACGGCGCGAATAGGCTCTCGGCAGGCTGGTGCCCAAGGTAATGCAAACCGTTTGCCCGCCTGCGCAGGTGAGTACCGTGGTGACAATATCTCCCTGCGCAAAGGTAGCCTTTGCCAACGGATGCGCCTTTCCTTTGGTGGCAACCGCATACTGATGCAAGCCCTTTGCCGAGCTGGAAAAAGAGGACAGCGAAATAAAACGGTTTCCGTTGTTAATACCCAATATCTTGGCGATCGGACCGATTTCATGAGTCGGATAATTTTCGCAATTGTGATAAAGATAATTTCTCAAGCGGTAATGCTTCAGTTCCTTGCCATTGATAATCTCGCTCCGCAAATCATGGCTGTAAGCTCCGTTGCAATGTACAATATCCCCGAGCAAGCCCTGTCGTGCCATGTTCAGCACCATCAGCTCCCGTTCGCCGTAGCAGCAATTTTCCATCAGCATACATTCTGTTCTGGTCTCTTCATAAGTATGTATCAGGCTGTAGCAATCCTCTACCGAATAGGCGCCGCCGACCTCCATACCGACATATTTCCCCGCCCGCATCGCGGCGATTGCCAATTTGATATGGCTTTCCCAGGAGGCGGCAATGTAAACCGCATCCAGCTCCTTCATCGCAAGCATATCTTTATAATTCGTCGTAACCAGCGGTCGCTCTCCTCCGGCAAGGAGGATGGTTCTTGCCGCCTGTTCGGCGCGCTCGCGAACCAAATCGCAAACCGCCACGACCTCTACTTCCTCTTTTTTTCGTGACAGGATCGGATTTTCCAGCATACAGCTTCCGCGCGCACCCAATCCGATAATTCCAAGCTTTATTTTCTTCATATTGTTTTCTCCCGATATGACATCATTTGATTCTGCCGTCAAGGATGGAGACCGCTCGTATCACTTCTGAACTTTTCTCCCCGGCTCGGCATCCGCTGATTATATTTTAGAGTAAAATACTTTTTTTATCTATGAATAATCAAATCTATTTTATGAACTATTGTCGGAAACAAAATATACAACACTCAAGATAATCTTGAATGGGGTCTTTTCCTTTTACAAAATCATATCGAAAATTAAGTTACACTAATTCGATAATTGCCATCTCCGCAGCGTCTCCACGGCGCGGTCCAATTTTAATGATTCGGGTATAGCCACCGTTTACTTCTTTGTACTTCGGTGCTATTTCATCAATCACTTTCTTGGCAACGCTTTCCTTTGTTACATAGGAAAATACCTGACGCTTGGAGTGTAATGAGCCGTCCTTCGCGGTTGTGATGATTTTTTCAGCCATCGCGCGAACCTCTTTTGCTCTTGTTACGGTCGTTTCAATCTTTCCGTTTTCGAGCAGAAAAGTAACCATAGCTCTGAGCATTGCTTTTCTGTGATCGGTAGCTCTGCCCAATTTTCTTGTTCCTGGCATCGAAATTCACTCCTTACCATAAGATTTCCGTTTCGTTTTCATCAGTCCCGGATTATTCGTCCGCAGGCGTCAAGCTAAAGCCCAATGAATCCAGCTTTGCCACAACTTCCTCCAGCGACTTTCTGCCCAGGTTTCTGACCTTCATCATATCTTCTTCCGACTTGTTGATCAGATCTTCCACCGTATTAATGCCGGCACGCTTTAAGCAATTAAAGGAACGTACCGACAAGTCAAGTTCCTCAATAGTCATCTCGAGAACTTTTTCTTTGCCCTTATCATCCTTTTCAACCATGATATCGGCGGTATAAACCTCCTCCGACAAATCAATGAAAAGGTTGAGGTGCTCGTTGAGAACCTTGGCTCCTAAAGAAACCGCTTCCTTTGCAGAAATGGTTCCGTCAGTCCAAACCTCAAGCGTCAGCTTGTCATAGTCTGTAATCTGACCCACACGGGTGTTCTCCACGGTGTAGTTCACTTTTAATACGGGGGTATAAATGCTGTCGACCGGAATTACTCCGATAGAGGACTGCATTGTCTGTTTGTTCCGCTCTGCGGGAACATAACCGCGTCCTTTATCAATGGTGATTTCCATATAAAGCTTAGCGCCTTTTCCGAGCGTTGCAATATGCATTCCCGGATCCAGGATCTCCACCTCAGAATCGCCCTTGATATCTCTGGCAGTTACTTCACCTTCGCCCTCTTTTTCGATGTATATCGTTTTGGGAGCATCACCGTGAATTTTTGCAATCAAGCCCTTCAGGTTGAGGACAATCTCCGTAACATCTTCTTTTACGCCCGGCACTGTTGAAAACTCGTGCTGCACACCGTCGATTTTGATCGAGGTGACCGCCACGCCGGGAAGCGAGGAGAGCAATACCCGTCTCAGGCTGTTGCCCAAAGTGGTACCGTAGCCACGCTCAAGAGGTTCAAGAATAAACTTTCCGTAGGTCCCATCCGACTTGATTTCTGCCGATTCAATTCTTGGCTTTTCTATTTCAATCATGTTTGACCCTCCTGTTTAACAGCTTTATGCTGCGTATTCGATACGCCTTCCCCTGCTGATAAAAAGATTTGTCGCATTACTTAGAGTAAAGCTCAACGATCAATGTCTCTTCAACATCGAGGTCAATGTCTTCACGGTTCGGCAAACGGCTAACCTTTGCCTCTAACGTATTGCGGTCAAGCTCAAGCCAAATCGGAACCGGACGTGCGCCGCACGCTTCCAACACTGCTTTGATTTTCTCGCTCTGACGGCTTCCCTCGTTGATAGAAACAACGTCGCCTTCCTTCAGCAAATATGACGGAATATTTACTTTCTTGCCGTTAACAGTGTAATGGCCATGAACCACCAACTGTCTTGCTTCCGCTCTGGAAGAGGCAAAGCCCAATCTGTAAACAACATTATCCAAACGAGATTCCAAAATACGCAGTAAGTTTTCACCGGTCATGCCAGCCTTACGGTCTGCCATTTCATAGTATTTTGCGAATTGGCTCTCTAAAACGCCGTAGTAGCGTTTTGCTTTTTGTTTTGCTCTTAACTGTAATCCGTACTCGGATACTTTTTTACGGCTTTGTCCATGCTGTCCCGGAACATAATTTCTGCGGTCAAGTGCGCATTTGTCAGAGTAACATCTTTCACCCTTCAAAAACAGCTTTTGACCCTCGCGACGGCACTGGCGACAAACCGCACCGGTATATCTTGCCATTCTAGCTACACCTCCTGATAATTAGATTATACGCGTCTTCTTTTCGGCGGACGGCAGCCATTGTGCGGGATGGGGGTAACGTCTTTGATCATCGTTACTTCCAAGCCTGCTGCCTGAAGCGCTCTGATTGCCGCTTCACGGCCGGAACCCGGTCCTTTTACGAAAACTTCTACCGACTTTAAGCCATGCTCCATAGCTGCTTTCGCTGCTACATCTGCTGCGGTCTGCGCAGCGAACGGAGTGGATTTTCTGGAGCCTCTGAAGCCCAATGCTCCCGAGCTGGATTGCGACAGCGCATTTCCCTGAACATCAGTAACAGTAACAATCGTATTGTTAAAGGTGGACTGGATATGAACGGCACCGCGCTCGATATTCTTCTTTTCGCGTCTTCTGCGAACGGTTGCTTTTTTATTAGCTGCACCTGCTTTAGCCATCTTTCGTATCCCTCCCTATTACTTCTTCTTGTTCGCTATCGTTCTCTTCGGTCCCTTACGTGTACGCGCATTGGTTTTGGTTCTCTGTCCTCTGACAGGCAAGCCTTTCCGATGGCGCACGCCGCGGTAACAACCGATTTCGATTAATCTTTTGATATTGAGCGCTGTGTGACGGCGAAGGTCACCCTCAACATCATAGTTTTTGTCAATATAATCACGCAGTTTGGATACTTCGTCCTCGGACAAATCCTTTACTCTTGTGTCGGGATTTATACCGGTTGCAGCGAGGATATCCTGTGCGGATTTTTGACCAATTCCGAAAATATAAGTCAGTCCGATTTCAACTCTCTTATCTCTCGGCAGGTCGACACCAGCAATACGTGCCATTAATCGTTGCACCTCCAGTGCTCGGCACCATTCTCCCTCCTGCCGAAATGCGGCAGTTTACGAACGATACCAGCATAATAAATAAAGTTTGTAACTTCAATGATTCTATTAGCCTTGACGCTGTTTATGCTTCTTGTTTTGGCAAATGACCATGATGCGGCCTTTGCGCTTAATAACCTTGCACTTTTCGCAGATAGGCTTAACCGAAGGTCTTACTTTCATTTGAAATACCTCCTTCGCAGATATCAAAATAACATTTCTCTCTGCCTATGGCAGAACGTTTTTTCCGATAAAGAACGCCGACAACGCTTTTTCTTATTTTGAGCGCCATGTGATGCGTCCCTTGGATAAATCATAGGGTGACATCTCGACCGTGACATGGTCACCGGGCAGGATACGAATGAAATTCATTCGGAGCTTGCCCGAAATATGAGCCAAAATTTTATGACCGTTTGCAAGCTCCACCTGGAACATTGCGTTGGGCAGTGACTCAACGACAGTACCCTCGATTTCGATTACATCATCCTTTGACAAGCAAACTACCTCCCTTAGTCGGCAATCGGTTGCCCGCCGCATTGAAACGGCCGACAGATTTCCCGAATTTTTTTATCTGTACAGCATTGTGACAAATCCACTGTCACAGTAGTTGGCTTCAAATGCTTGACATTTTTTCGTTTCGGCTTTGACAGCTTGTGAAGCTTTCCGTCCGCTATGTAAGCATAGCCGTCCTCCAGCCTCAGCACCACACCGAACCGATCCTTATCATGTCCCGCATCCGAACAAACAATCAGGCCTTCCACAATCCGCATATCTGTGTTCTCCTATGCTATGGTGAGAATTTTCGCACCCTGCTCGGTAACCGCAATGGTATGCTCTATCGGTGCCGATAGACTTCCCGAAACCGTTTTCACCGTCCAGCCGTCCTTCATCACCTTTACATCCTCCCCTTTGGCATTCACCATCGGTTCGATTGCCAAGGTCATCCCGGCGGCAAGCCGGATGCCGTGTCCTGCTGCTCCGTAATTCGGTACATCAGGTGACTCGTGCAGGTTTCTGCCCACGCCGTGACCGACATACTTCCGAACGATTGCGTAACCCCGATTCTCGATATAGCTCTGTACCGCGTGAGATACATCTCCCAGCCGCGCACCGGGTTTTACCGCCTTGATTGCCTCATAGAGGCTTTCTCTTGTGGCATCCAGCAGGGCTTGCGCCTCTGCGTCGATTTTGCCCACCGCAAAGGTGTAAGCATTATCGCCGTGAAATCCGTCATAGTAGGCTCCGACATCCACGCTGACGATATCGCCCTCATGAATCAGGATCTGCGGAGACGGAATTCCGTGAAT
>CAZFQM010000030.1:0-10478 GCA_964520995.1 uncultured Oscillospiraceae bacterium | reverse complement strand
ACAAAACAAGCACCAAGGAGATTAAACCGGCAAAAATCAGCTTGAGATTATTCAAATAGGGAATCGAGAAGAGGGTCTTTGTCTCGCTTTTACATTCAAACACATGAATCAGCTGGGTCAAAACCAAGGTCACAAAGGCGGCGGTTCTTGCCATTTCCAAGCTGTTATACCTTTGAAGAACGGCAGAAAAGGTCGCCAGAGTCGTTAGTCCAATCAATAATCCGCGAAACACAAATTTAAACATCAATCCATCCGAAAAGATTCCTGCATTGGGATTACGCGGCTTCTTTTCCATGCAATCCTCCTCTTTCGGCTCCAAGCCCAACGCAATGGCGGGCAAACCATCGGTGACAAGATTGATTAGAAGGATATGTATCGGCAATAAAATGACCGGAAAGCCCATCAACATCCCCAAAAGCATGGTCAGCACCTCTCCGATATTGCAAGCAAGCAGATAACGGATAAACTTTCGGATGTTTCCGTAAATGGTTCTTCCCTCCTCTATCGCGGTAACCAGGGTAACAAAATTGCTGTCAAGCAAAATGACGTCGGAAGCCTCCTTGGTTACATCGGTGCCGTTTCCCATGGCAACCCCGATATCCGCCTCCTTGACGGCAGGTGCATCGTTCACGCCGTCTCCCGTCATCGCAACAACCTTTCCCAAACGTTTAAACGCACGAACAATCCGCAGCTTATGTCCCGGATTCACGCGGGCAAATACGGTAGTGTGCTCTATCGCTCTGATCAAAGCTTCATCGGACATTCCATCCAATTCCCGACCGCTCAAAGCAAGTTCTCCCTCATGGAAAATACCGAGCTGAGAAGCAATCGCGGTGGCGGTCAGCTTATGGTCACCGGTAATCATCACCGTTTTGATTCCTGCTTTTCGACAAGCCGCCACCGCCTGCTTTGCTTCACGGCGTGGCGGGTCAAGCATTCCGACCATGCCCAGAAAAATCAAGTTCTCCTCCCGCGGCTCTCTCTCCGAATCGGGGATTTCCCGATAGGCAATTCCCAATACCCGCAAGGCATCGGTTGCCATTTGATCATTTTCTCGCTCTATTTCCGCTTTCATCCGCTCGGTCAATGCCGACACGCCGTTTGCGGTCGCCACATAAAGGCATTTTTGCATTAAAACATCATATCCGCCCTTGGTGACCAGTAGGCGCTTCCCGCTTTTACTCCTGACAATGACGGACATACACTTTCGCAGGCTGTCAAACGGCAGCTCTCCGATGCGGGTATATTCCCCCTCCAACCTCTCCTTTATCACATCCGCCTTTGCCGCCATAACAAGCAAGGCGGTCTCGGTCGGGTCTCCGACGGCATTCCAGCAGGCTCTACCATGAGCCGCTTTATCGGCTTCGTGAATACAGCTGTTATTGCACAAAACAGCCGCTTTTAAAAGCTTCTCGACATTGCCTCCCAAAGCGGCTTCCGTCTTGCCGTTTTCCTGCCGAAGCACACCCGCTTTCTCGTACCCGTTTCCGGTAACGGAAAGACAATAATCCACTCCCACTATTTTTCGCACCGTCATCTTGTTTTCGGTCAAGGTCCCTGTTTTATCGGAGCAGATAACCGAAGCGCACCCCAGCGTTTCGACAGCGTGCAAACGGCGAATCAAGGATTTTTGCTTAACCATACGGTTGACCGCAAGCGCCAACGCAATCGTAACAACAGCAGGCAACCCCTCGGGTACAGCGGCTACCGACAATGACAAGCCGGTTATCAGCATATTGAAAATCGGTTCTCCTCGGAATATGCCCGTTAAGGATACCACTCCGCAGATAAGCAAGCAACCGATTGCAATATATTTTCCCAGCTCACCCAGCTTTTTCTGAAGCGGCGTTTCTTCCTCCTCAATTCCCGCCAGCATATCTGCAATCTGCCCCATTTGTGTGCTCTTCCCAATGGCGATGACCCTTGCGATTGCGTGTCCTTTCGTCACGGTGCAACCCATATAAGCCAGATATTTCTTGTCATGCCCCGAAAAATCGGTGGCTGTGGGCTCGCTCTGCTTTTCACTCGGCAATGATTCACCTGTCAGCAACGATTCGTCCGATTCCAGCATACTGCATTCCAGCAGCAGCGCATCCGCCGGGATTTTATCCCCGCCCTCCAATACAATAATATCTCCGCAAACCAGCTGCTGGGTGGGAAGCTCGGTCAATTTTCCGTCACGGAACACCCTTGCCTTGGGAGCTGCCATCTGCTTCAACGTCTCTAAAGTCTTTTCGGTTTTAAATTCCTGTACAAAGCCCATGACGGCATTGAGCAAAACAATGATTGCAATGGTAAGCGCTTCGGCATATTCTCCCATAAAAACCGATATCAAAGTACTTGCCAATAAAATCATGGTGAGAAAATCCTTAAACTGTCCCGCAAATATTTTCACGGCACTGATTTTTTCTCCTTGCGACAGGCTGTTGGGTCCGCTTTCACGGAAGCGCTTTTCCGCCTCCGCAGAGGTAAGCCCTTGACGGTCATCCACCGAAGCGGTTCCGATATCCGAATAAGAAGTCTCCTTAACATCATGTTGTGCCGGGTTTAATTTTTTCAAGCTGATTCCCCTTTTCAAGTCAATTGGACAAAGGATTCCAACTTCATTTTATGCAGGGGGAAAAACTTTTAGACCCTTTTCCCACGACGGTGCAAAGCAGCTTATTATCAAAAACAAAACAAGGTGCGGGGAAATCCCCACACCTTGTTGAGTGCCTTAAAGCATCATTATTGCTTGTGCAATTCCAAGCTTTTTTCTTTCAGCTCCCTGCCATCCTTTAACAAGCGGCGCAAAGTATCGCTGTCATTGCTTCGCAATGCCTCTCGATATTCACAAAGATGGTCGATAATGGTATCAAGCTCAAACAGCAACGGCTCTTTATTCATCATAAACAAGTCGGTCCACATATTCTCATTGAGCTTCGCCACCCTTGTCAGGTCCAGAAAGCTTCCGGCACTGAAGCCGTCATAATACTGAGAGGAGGGGCTTTTGATATATGCGTTGGATACCACATGGGCAAGCTGTGAGGTAAAAGCAATGATTTTATCATGCTGCTCGGGAGAGGAAATCACAACCTTTTTAAAGTGCATTTTCTCCGCAAGGGAGGCAACCGTCTTGACCGCCTGCGCCGAGGTTTGCTCGGTCGGAGTAATAATCATGCTCGCACGGTCAAAAAGATCGTCCAGCGCATAATCATATCCGGAAAACTCCCGTCCCGCCA
The DNA here is from genome assembly GCA_964520995.1 of uncultured Oscillospiraceae bacterium. Lineage (GTDB taxonomy): Bacteria > Bacillota > Clostridia > Oscillospirales > Ruminococcaceae > HGM13222. The sequence goes on along the minus strand of CAZFQM010000030.1, from coordinate 7,257 downwards.
TCGGATGCGTACCGACAAAGCAAACCCCCTGCTCTGCTAGCGGAGCGGTTACCTGCTCGATGATTGCGGTTTTGATTCCGCACACATCCATAACGATACTCCCTTTTTTAAAGAAAGCGGCATTCTCTGAAATAAAGCGGATGGTTTGCTTCGGGTGCAGGGCAACAATAACAATGTCGCATTTTTTCAGCTCCTCGGCTTGTATGCTCCCCGCAATCACGTCTTCCTGCAGGGCTTTTTGCAGAACCTGTGCATCGGTGTCCATTGCAAAGCAACGCTTTCCGAGCTGCTTTTTGATTGTTTTGCAGACAGAGCCGCCAATGAGTCCTAAGCCGATTACCGCTATATTTTGTTGAGAAATATCCATAAAAATGATTCTTGCCTTTCTTATACAAAGCTTAAATTTATAAAGCTATATTACATACTGTAAATTCCGGAGCTTTCCAATATCTGCAAGCCGTTATTTTTTAACACCTCAACGGCGCGCGCATTGTCCTCCACTCTCAAGATGACAAATGCGGTATCGTCGCATTTGCTCAGAAAAGCATACATATATTCGACACTGATATGATTTTGATATAAAACAGACATTGCCTTGGCAAGTCCGCCCGGCTTATCGTCGATTCCGATTGCAATAACCTGAGTCAAGGAAACCGTATATCCCGCCGTTTTCAAAGCAGCTTCTGCAACATCCGGATTGTTTACAATCAAACGCAAGATTCCGAAATCCTTGGTGTCCGCAATGGAAAGCGCTCGAATATCAATATTGTTTTTTTCCAGCACCGAAGTAATCTCCGCCAGACGGCCGGGTTTGTTTTCCACAAAAATAGAAAGCTGTTTGATAAACATAAAATTCATCCTTTCGGTATTCAGTGTAACTGCCTTTTATCAATCACGCGCTTTGCCTTGCCCTCGCTACGTGCAATGGACTTCGGCTCCACCAGCGTAACCTTCGCTCCGATTCCCAGGGTGGATTCCACCGCTGCTTGAATCCGATGCTCCTGCTCCTCGAGACCTTTTACCGAATCGGAGAACATATTCTCCGACATCTCAACCAATATTTCAAAGGTATCGGTATTGTTTTTACGGTCAACAATCAGCTGATAATGCGGTGCGGTCTGTCCCAAATCCAGCAGTACGCTTTCGATTTGCGACGGGAACACGTTGACTCCGCGAATAATCAGCATATCGTCACTGCGTCCGCGCGGCTTTGACATTTTCACCAAGGTACGTCCGCAGGAGCATTTTTCATGCGACAGCACCGAGATATCTCGGGTACGGTAACGAATCAACGGGAATGCCTCTTTGGTAATGCAGGTGAACACTACTTCACCCTCTTCTCCGTCCGGAAGCACCTCGCCCGTGTCGGGATCGATGATTTCAACAATAAAATGGTCCTCGTTAATATGCATACCGGTCTGCTCCGGGCACTCAAACGCAACACCGGGACCGCTAATCTCGGACAAGCCGTAAATATCATACGCCTTGATTCCCAAATTACGCTCAATCTCTCTTCTCATCTGCTCCGTCCAAGGCTCTGCACCGAAAAAGCCGGCTTTCAGCTTTAAATCCTCGGGAGTATAGCCCATCTCCTTTAGGGTCTCACCCAGATACAGCGCATAGGACGGCGTACAGCAAAGAATGGTTGAGCCGAAATCCTTCATTACTTGAATTTGCCGCTTGGTATTTCCGGTGGAAACAGGAATTACAGTTGCACCGATCTTTTCTACCCCGTAATGAATGCCCAAGCCGCCGGTAAACAAGCCGTAGCCATACGAAACATGGACAAAATCCGATCTGCTTCCGCCGATAGCCGTAAGCGCACGAGCGGTACAATCGGACCAGATGTCCAGGTCATGCTGTGTGTATCCGACGACAATCTGCTTTCCGGTGGTTCCGCTGGATGCGTGAATACGGACAACCTCCTCTGCCGGAACGGCAAACAAGCCATACGGATAGGTATCACGCAGATCCTGCTTATAGGTAAAGGGCAGCTTGGATAAATCGGCAATGGAACGGATATCCTCCGGCTTGATGCCTGCTTCATCCATTTTGGCGCGATAATGCGGAACGTTTTCATAAACTCTTTTCACGGTGGCAGACAAACGATACGATTGCAATGCCTCCATTTGATAACGAGGTGCGGTTTCTATTTCTTTATCCCAATACTGCGGCATTTAAAAAATCTCCTTTTACTTTGCGGCTTTGCCGAGGGCAAACGCTTTTTGATTTAACTCCATGAATTTTTGCGGTACGCATGCAATCAGTGCGTTTTGCCATACTTCCTCTTCAATATTCATCAGCTTCGCAAGAACGCCCATGAGCACAACGTTCGTTGCTTTTGCGGAGCCCGCCTGTTCTGCCAAGCTCAAGGCATCCACATCGACGACCTTGGCACCGAGATTGCGGCACTTTTCAAGCAAATTCTCCGGATAAGCCACCGCACCGGTAATAACCGGCATCGGATCGATTTTCTGGGTATTGACAATCAAGGTGCCGTCCTTTTTCAGATAGGATATCCATCTTGCTCCCTCCAATTGCTCAAAGGAAACAATGGCATCAGCCTCTCCCGGCTCAATAGTGGGAGAATAGACCTGCTCGCCCGCTTTCACATAGGTAACCACCGAGCCGCCACGTTGTGACATTCCGTGTACCTCGGACACCTTAACATCAAAGCCCTTCTGCATAAACACATTGCCGAGCAATCGGCTGGCAAGCAATGAGCCTTGTCCGCCTACTCCGACGATCATAATATTATAACTGTTTTTCATCTGGCATATCAATCCTTTTATCAGACTAAATTTAATTTATTCATCAACGCTAACGCAATCGCAGTATGACCCTTATGGCTCGGATGAATACGATCTCCCGACAGCTCATAGGAGGTAACCCCTCTTGCCATCAAGCCCTCAAACAGCGCTTGCAAATCCATTAGCTCCAGATGATATTTTTCGGCAAGCTCCTTACATACTCCCGCATACTCCAGCATCATCGTTCGCATCGGTTCGGCGGGATTGGAATCCACCATGTAGGGAGTCAACAATATCATTTTCGCACCGTTTCCGGTGATTTTCCGAATGATTTCTTCTAAGTTACTGCGATATTCCTCAATCGGTACGCCCGGATCGCATTTCTTGGTCAAGGGACGGTCAAAAAAACGCCACACGTCATTGATACCGATACACAACGTCACCACGTCGGGATGATGCTCCAGCACATCCTCCTGCAAGCGCGGAAGAATATGACGTGTTTGGTTTCCGCTTGTGCCCTTATTGATGCAAAGAATTTTATGCTCGGGGTATTGCACACGAAGCATTGATGCCACCATGTTCGGATAGCCCTCGCCCAAGCACCATTCTCCGCTTGGGTCACGTCCGCAATCGGTAACGGAATCACCTAAAAACAAAAGCGTGCTTTTCTTTGTCAAGTCCATTTTTCTTCCCTCCGAATTACTCCGATATTGCGCCGAATTTGCACATCTGCTTGCACAGGCTGCATCCCACGCACTGGGTCGAGTCGATAACGGCTTTTCCGTCCTTGAAGCTGATTGCAGGACATCCGATCTTTAAGCAAGCCTTACAGCCCTTACATTTGTCCGACTCCACCTTCATCGGCGGATTATGCTTAACATATTTTAACAGTGCGCAAGGACGTCTGGCGATGATGACAGACGGCTCATCTACTGCAATTTCCTCCCGAACCGCCTGCTCTGCTGCGGCAAGGTCATGCGGGTCTACAACACGAACCCGTCGAATGCCGACAGCGTGGCAAAGCGCCTCCAAATCGACAGCGGAGGTCGGGTCACCCTTAATGGTATAACCGGTGGTGGGATTCTGCTGATGTCCCGTCATACCCGTGATAGAATTATCCAGCACAATCACGGTCGAATGGCCTTGATTGTAGGCGATATTGATAAGTCCCGTAACGCCCGAATGCATGAAAGTGCTGTCTCCGATGACACAAACCGATTTTTGCGCGCTGTCCGGGCGGGCTTTATTAAAGCCATGGATTCCCGACACCGATGCACCCATACAAATGGTCGTATCCATTGCGGCAAGAGGTGCCTGCGCACCCAGGGTATAGCAGCCGATATCTCCGAACACGGTCAATTTCAGCTTGCTGAGCACATAAAACATTCCGCGGTGCGGACATCCGGCGCACATGACGGGCGGGCGCATCGGGATGCTTTCCTCCAAAGTGACATATTCCTTTTCGGGAAGTCCCATTTTCTCCGCAATCAACTTCTGAGAGAACTCTCCGACCATCGGGAAAAGCTCCTTACCGATGACGGAAACGCCGATTTTTTTACAATGCGTTTCGATAATGTCATCCAGCTCCTCGATAACATAAAGCTTCTCTACCTTTTCCGCAAAATCCCGAATCAGCTTGACCGGCAACGGAGAAACAAGTCCGAGCTTCAAATAGCTTGCCTTATCACCGAACACCTCTCTGGCGTATTGATAAGAAATACCCGAGGTAATGATACCGATTTTGGTATCTCCCATAATGACTCGGTTTAAATCGGTGGTTTCCGCCAGTTCCGCCAGCTCAGCCTGCCGCTTTTCGACAATCGGATGCTTTTTCTTTGCCATCGCCGGCATCATCACATATTTGGAAATGTCTTTTTTATATTCTTTCAGCTCCGGCTCCTCGCGCTCCTCGCACTCCACCAAGCTTTGGGAGTGGGAAACGCGGGTGCACAACCGATATAACACCGGTGTATCGAATTGCTCGGAGAGGCGATATGCTCTTTCGACATACTCCTTACATTCCTCGGAATCGGCAGGCTCCAGCATCGGCAGCTTTGCCGCAATCGCATAATGACGGGAATCCTGCTCATTTTGAGAGGAGTGCATTCCGGGGTCATCGGCAACGGCAACAATCATTCCCGCATTAACTCCGGTGTAGGAAGCGGTAAAAATCGGGTCTGCCGCAACGTTTAAGCCGACGTGCTTCATCGCACAAAAAGAGCGTGCGCCGCCAATCGAAGCGCCGATTGCCACCTCTGCGGCAACCTTTTCGTTCGGTGCCCACTCGCAATAAATCGGATCATATTTGGCGGCGTATTCGGTAATTTCGGTGCTGGGAGTTCCCGGATAGCTCGAAACGACCTTACATCCGCTTTCAAATAAACCTCTGGCAACCGCCTCGTTGCCAAGCATCAATGTTTTCAAAGTAGTTGTCCTCCTATAAGCTTTCACGGCAACGTGGCACAAAGCCCTTGCCGATCATATTATTTTTGATTTCTTAAATCCAGAATCCGCTTTGCTTTCCCTTGAAAGCGTTCCAGCGATTTCGGTTCCACCAAGGTGATTTTCAGCATCAAGCCGAGCACCGTATGTATCTTGCTCTGAATAGCGCGTTGCAGGCTTTCCAGTTCCTCATACCGCTCCAGCAGGGCACTGTCGGTCAGCTCCACCTTTACTTCCAAATTATCCATATGACCGTTTCGGGTAACAACCAGCTGATAATGCGGTCCGATATGAGGCATTCCGATCAGGACGCTTTCAATCTGAGACGGGAAAACGTTGACGCCCTTTATCTTCAGCATATCATCGCTTCTGCCCTTGATTTTATCCATCCGCGCCATGGTACGACCGCATTGACACGGCTCATAGTTGATACGGGTAATATCCTTTGTACGATAGCGAAGCAACGGGAAAGCTTCCTTGGTCAAGGTGGTAATCACCAGTTCTCCGGTCGATCCAGGGTCTAAGACACGACAGCTTTCACTGTCGATCACCTCGGCAAGGAAATGATCCTCCGCAATGTGCATTCCGTCCCGATAGCTGCATTCTCCCGAAACGCCGGGACCCATCAGCTCACTCATGCCGTAATTGTCGGTAGCAAACAAGCCGAAGCCCTTTTCCACCTCGTTACGCATTTCGGGAGTACATCCCTCGGAGCCGAACAAGCCGAGCCGTAGCTTCAGCTGATCATTGGTGACACCATGCTCATGCGCGACCTCGGACATATACAACGCATAGGACGGAGTACTGACCAAAGCGGTCGTGCCGAAATCCTTTAACAGCATAATCTGCTTTTCGGTGTTTCCGCTTGAGCTGGGAACCACTGTGGCACCGATTTTTTCCAAGCCGTAATGCAAGCCCAGTGCACCGGTAAACAAGCCGTAGCCGAAGCAGATTTGCACGATATCCTCATCGGTGGCACCTGCGGCAACGCAAAGCCTTGCAACCAAATCGGACCAGGTATCCAAATCCCGCTTGGTATATCCCACTACCGTCGGCTTCCCTGTCGTACCGCTGGAGGCGTGCAGGCGGACAACTTTTTTCAGCGGTTGTGCAAACAAGCCGAACGGATAATTATCCCGAATGTCCTCCTTAGTGGTATAAGGAATGTATTGAATGTCCGAAAGCTGTTTGATCTTTTCGGGAGTAACCTTTGCTTGCTCCAATCTGTTGTGATAAAAGGGTACTTGATCATAGCAGTACTTTACAAGATGCTTGAGCCGTGTCAGCTGCAGCGCTTCTATCTCACGGCGCGGCATCGTCTCCAGGTCTTTTTGAAAAAACATGGCAAAATCCTCAAATAATCCGAACGATTATTCCTTTCTTCCCTCTTATGTCCGATTTTCCGCATTCCTTTATCCGGAGCGAAAAATACAAAATACAATCTGAAATAAACATTTATATATTAACATATCGAGCTGTCAAAGTCAATTGCAATCCTATGAACAAACGGCATTATTCCGCTGTTTCGGCTGATTTTTTCGAAATATCTTTTATTTTACAAGATGACATTTTTATGATAAAATAAGAACAGAACGAATACAATTTTACAGAATCTCCCTTTGCTGTCGGCATTTCGATTGCAGGCAGGAGGAGTATATCATAAAAGACAAGGAGAATCATCATGAGCTATCAAAAAATCGATTTGCAGGATTTGAGCTTCAATCCGTTTAACCGTATCGGAAAGGATTGGCTGCTAATCACCGCGGGGAATCGCGAACATTACAACACCATGACGGCAAGCTGGGGCGGCGTCGGCGTTTTGTGGCACAAAAACGTGGCAACCGTTTATATTCGCCCGCAACGCTACACCAAAGAATTCATCGATGCAAGCGACACCTTCTCGCTGACCTTTTTCGGAGAGGAATACAAGGACGCCCTAACCTTCTGCGGCAGGAACTCCGGCAGAGAGCATGACAAAGCCAAGGAAACCGGTTTAACCCCTCTTTTCGAATACGGAGCGCCTACCTTTCGGGGGGGCAATCTGGTGCTGATTTGCAAAAAAATC
>CAZFQM010000029.1:8024-10606 GCA_964520995.1 uncultured Oscillospiraceae bacterium | reverse complement strand
CTCAAAAGGGATTGTAAACGGGATAAAGAGGAGTTTTCGTTTCTTGTATAAAATTTTTGTTGCTCCTTTTGTGAAATTCCTTGTATTGATATCCCGACAAATTCGGCGTTTTTTTGTGCATATTGTATCAAGTTCAAAAAAACGGTTACGAATATCTAAATTCCTCTTGCAAAAAGAGAATGTTTTATTGTATAATTTAAATAGTTCTGAAAAAAATCAAAGAACCAAGCGAAAAATCGACAAAAAGTCCGAAAATGGGAAGCACTGACGGATTTTTCGGAATAGCATTATCGTTTTGGAAATCAATATAAACTCAAGGGAGGGTGAATGATATATGGTAAAGCTGAAAAAGAAAAAGAGAAGAAGCTTGCTGTTATTTTTTGCCTTCTTGGTTTTTGTCTTGTATATGGGATATCATTTTGTTACGGTGCAGCTTGAGCTGAACGCCCAAAATAATGCCTTGACCGCTTTGCAGGAGCAATGCGAGGATCAGAAATTGGCAAATGAAGAATTGGAAAATATTTTGGAAAACGGCGGGGAAGCTGTTTATAAAGAAAAAATCGCTCGAGAAAACGGCTATGTAAAGCCGGATGAGCGCTTGTTTGTGGATATTTCCGGGAATTGAAAAAAACGGATTCTGTGTTTATAATGGAAAACGGCTCAACCGAAAATAGATTGTTTTGCTTTGTTTATCGCACTTCGGTGTAATGTAAAAATAAAGGCTATGATTATTAAAGGAGGAAAAAAGTTTTTTTATGCAGCTTGAGGTGGGGAATATTTTAGAGGGTAAGGTTACAGGAATTACAAAGTTCGGTGCTTTTGTAGAGCTGGAACCCGGAACGACAGGAATGGTTCACATTTCGGAGGTGTCTTCTACATTTGTAAAGGATATCAGTGAACATTTACAGCAAAATCAAGTAGTTAAGGTCAAAGTATTAAGTATTGGTGAAGACGGAAAAATCAGTTTATCAATTAAGCGTGCAAACGAAGCAAAAAATACTCCTCAACAGCCGCGAAAAAACAATCGTTTTGATAATGACAGACCGCCTCAGAGAAAAGAGCCGCTCTCATTTGAAGAGATGATGAGCAAGTATAAACAAAGCAGTGAGGAAAAAATGTCCGATTTGAAGAGATTTATGGACAATAAAAGCAAACGCTCCAGATAAAAAACGGCACCTGTTGTTATAAAATGACAGGTGTTTTTGTTTCGTATGGAGGTATTGTCGGTAAAATAAAGAGGAAATCCATGACAGAAAGGCAGAGGGATGAATATGGAGATTATAATAGGCAGTAAAGAAAGCTTAACGATGCAGGTAAGCGAAGAAATGACCGCTAAGCATTTCGGAAGCGGTGATTTGCCGGTTCTGGCGACACCGATGATGGTCACCTGGTTTGAGCAATGCAGTGCGCAATGCTTGAAAAAATTTTTAGAGGATGGCTTGACTTCGGTGGGAATCTTGCTGGAAGCCGAGCACATTTCGGCAACACCGGTCGGCGGGACGGTATCGGTGGAGGCAGAGCTTGTCGCAGTAGATAATAAAATCATCACTTTCCGTGCCACAGCGTTCGATAATAAGGGAGAAATCGGACACTGTACGCATAAAAGAGCAATCGTGAATGCAGAGCGCTTTCTGGAAAAAACTTACGCAAAGCTCGGATAAAAAACGCAGGATGTCGGTTGAAAGACCGATATCCTGCATTTTTTATTGCAAAGCCATTATCGTGAAGGTCGGGATGCTATTCATAATTGCGCACCAAGCCGATAACCTTGCCCAAAACAGTAACCTGCTTTGTAATAATAGGTTGCATGGTGTCGTTTTCGGGTTGCAGTCGGAAATGTCCGTTCTCTTTGTAAAAGGTTTTGACCGTTGCTTCGTCTTCAATCATTGCAATGACCATTTGCCCGTTTTCCGCATAGGAGGTTCGCTTGGCAACGATGTAATCACCGTCTAAAATGCCGACATTTATCATGCTTTCTCCCTGTACTCTCAGCGCAAAGCACTCTCGGACATTCGCTTGTAAGCCAGAAAAAGGAAGATATCCCTCAATATTTTCAATGGCAGTAATCGGAATCCCTGCGGCAACCTTTCCCAGTATCGGAACCTGAGTGGAATGACCGTTGTTGGGGAGACGAAGCGAACGATTCAGCCCGTTTTCCTTTTCCAGCAGACCTTCCTCAATCAGCATATTCAGATATTTATGTACAGTTGAAGTCGATTTGATTCCCAAATCAATGCAAATTTCACGGACGGTGGGGGAATAATTATCTTGTATTCTTTCGGTAACATAATCATATATTTGAGTGGCAAGTTCATTAAGCATATCGACAATTGTTTCCTTTCTCCGAAATTATCTGCTTGCTTTCCTCTGGTTCAGCTTGTCAAAAGTTCTATTTTGGTTATCTTTTGTCAGGAAAGCTGTCGTCATAGGCGATTGAGGAATGGTGAAAAACGGATTTTCGTAACGCTTTCTTTCTTTACCGCGGGAGATAAAAGCGCAAGGTGCTTTTTATTCAAACATAAACGACTTGCGCAGCGAAGCGAGCAGTGTTTCAATAACAATAAAAGCGCAACGTGCTTTTT
>CAZFQM010000029.1:0-7924 GCA_964520995.1 uncultured Oscillospiraceae bacterium | reverse complement strand
TTTGCGCAGCGAAGCGAGCAGTGTTTCAATAACAATAAAAGCGCAACGTGCTTTTTATTCAAACACAAACTATTTGCGCAGCGAAGCGAGCAGTGTTTCAATAACAATAAAAGCGCAACGTGCTTTTATTGTTATTATAACGTATTTTTCCGAGAATAACAATACACAAACCGAAAATATTCTCACTGCTTCAAAAGAAAAGCGCCTCCCTCATAAGATGTTTTTGAGGGTAGGCAGCTCCGCTTCCCAAATGTGCTCAATCATTGTCAGTGCTTCGTTTATCTTAGCACAAAATTCTGCCGTGTCCCGATATTGTATCAGAAATTTCAATTCGGCAATGGCTTGCTTGATACTGTCAAGCTCGTTGTGCTTCATGTACAGCAAAAGTCGCTTTTCGTTTTTATCCCATTTTTTTTTGTATGGTCTCCGCTTCTGCCGTTGCTCTTTCGATGTCTCCTGCGGTTGCGGCTGTCTCGGCAGAAAGTAAAAGCTCCGACATCTGCTCCTTCATGCGATAGGTGTCGGTGATTCCCATGACGCCGAGCAGTACGACTAAAGCAAATAAAACGGCTATTATCACAGAACGATTCATGCTAAGCTCCCTTCGTTTATGCTGATTTTGTGACCACATATTCTTCCCCCGCTTCATTTAGGGTCATTAAAAAAATATCCTTTGTTTTCAGACTTTTGGCAGCGAGCTTGCGGGTAAGCCACTCCTCCGAAAAGCCGAGAAGCTCCAAGGCGGAGGAGATAATTCTGCCGTCGCTGATGACTACAAGAGGAGGCTTTGGCTCGACCACCTTTATGTCAAGCAGCTTTGGTGTAAGGGGCTGTGTAGTGTGCTTTTGCAGTACACTGACCTTGCCCGTTGTTTCTACGATTGCGTAGTGAACGTCTCTGAGGTCGAATATCCCGTTTTCCCGCAATGCCTCCGTTAAATCGTCGATGGAAAAGCGAAGCTTTTTCAAGAGCCCTTGATTGATGATGCCGTCCTTTATGATGACAACGGGGTTCCCCGAAAAAAAGCTCCGAAAGCGTTTGCTTTTGAGGGATAGCGCCGATACGGCAAATTCAAAGATTACAAGCGCCAGGATAGGAATTGCCCCGAGTATCATAGGAATATCGGTATCTTCAATCGGAAGTGCGGCGATGTTGGAAATGAGAATGGTTGTAACAAGCTCCGAGGGCTGTAGTTCACCTAGTTGTCGCTTCCCCATGAGCCTCATGCAGAAGATAACGAGAAAATACAGTAAAACAGCTCGGATAAATACGACCGACATCGGAAAGCTTCCTCCGTTCTTTGATTTTGATAGGATATTTTCAGTATTTCCGTTTATCCTTGCATTATCAGAAGTTTAGCGGAAATAATGAATATAGAGCTTGCACTGCGAAAGGACGGGGAAATGATATGCTTCGATTTTTTAAGGATAAAGTGCAATTGATTCAGGCACAGCACCGCAGGAGCAGAGTAGCCGCTCCTCCCGAAACAAGTAGCCGCTTGACCGAAAGTCTTGCGGATAATCTGATAACGATTATGGAAAAATATCGTAATTCCTCCGATCTTTTGAAAAGAGAGCTTCTGCTGGAGGGACATTCGATTGCGATATTGGCTGATGAGGGAATGGTTGACCTGCAAACCATGTCCGAGATGATTTTCGAGCCGCTTCAGCAAATGTCCGTTTCGGAGCAGGCAACGCCGACGGAGCTATACGATTGCATTGAACAAAGGATGATTGTCGGCATCGATGTGACCGATGTATATGATTGCGAGGCAGTGTTTCGCTTTATTATGTCGGGCTTTGCGGTTATTTTGATTGACGGCTTGGCGAAAGGGATTGCAATCGGGGTACAGGGCTTTTCGTTTCGCTCCGTTACCGAGCCGTCGAGTGAAATCAATCTGCGTGGCTCCCGCGAGGGCTTTACCGAGCCGCTGCGCATCAATCTGACCATGCTCCGCCGTCGTATCAAATCACCCGATATGCGGTTTGAGCTGCTTACGCTCGGAAAGGTCAGTAATACTGATGTCTGTATGGTGTATATGAACAGTAAGGTGTCCGATAAGCTGTTGCGGGAGATACGGCATAAATTGCGGGCGATTGACCTGGATATCGTTTTGGAATCGGGGTATATTCAGCCCTTTTTGCAGGGAAGCCCATGGTCCTTTTTCTCGGATGTGGGGACTACCGAACGCCCCGATACCCTCTGCGCCAAAATCTACGAGGGCAGAGTGGGAATATTGGTGGATGGCACCCCTTTTGCTTTGATAGTTCCTTATTTGTTCCATGAAAATTTTCAGAGCATCGACGATTATTGTCATAAGCCGTATTTTGCCACATTTATCCGTTGGATTAAATATATTTCTTTTTTTATCACTATTTTATTGCCGGGTGCTTATGTTGCAATCGGTACCTTTCATCCCGAGTTGTTTCCCCATGCACTGCTGTTTAATATTGCAGCGGCAGAGGAGACAACTCCGTTGCCGCTTGTTTTAGAGGCGTTGGCTATTCATTTTATCTATGAAATTATGCATGAAGCAGGATTGCGCCTGCCGCGACCGGTCGGACACGCAGTCAGCATTGTGGGCGGCTTGGTTATTGGGGATGCCGCAGTGACGGCAGGCTTAATCGGTGCGCCGATGGTGATGGTGGTTGCATTGACGGCAATCAGCTCCTTTGTGGTGCCGTCTCTCTATGAATCGGTGTCGATTCTCCGCTTTGGCTTTATTGTGATTGGCGGAATATCGGGGCTTTACGGGATTTCACTCGGCTTGGCTTTCCTGTCGGTGAATCTTAGTAAGCTGAATAATTTCGGAGCGCCCTATTTGGCTCCGATATCGCCCTTCAGCCCGAACGCAATGCAGGATGTTTTGATTCGGGCAGGGTGGCAACGCTTGCAGAAGGAGGATTCGAAAATACAAGACCTGAAAGGGGTCGATATTGAGTAATATCGACGACGGATGAAAAGGGGAATGACTTTGGAAAAAAATCAAATCAGTGTCCTGCAGCTGGTACTGCTGTTGTTTCTGTCACGGGCGTTTGTCATTTTGACCTATGTACCCGGAATCGGAAGCAGCGTGAGCGGTGCCGCTGTTTTGGTCGGAAATATCATCGGTTATGCCGTTGTTATGCTCTGCTTTTTGCCTGTGATTGTTACCGCAAAAAAGTATCCCGAGCGCTCGTTGATGATGAATTTGGAGACAGCATGGGGAGGCGTGGGAACCTTTGTCGGCATTTTATATTATCTTTTTGTGGTGCTGTTGGCTTCGAATACGCTTGCTCATTTTCAGTTTTTTATGGTCAATGCGGTCTTTACCGAAGCGAATGTCTGGGCGATTCTTCTGCCGATTACGGCGGTTGCCGCCTATGCCGCTTATACCGGGATAGAGGGAATTGCAAGGGCGGGCTTCCCAATAGCGGTCGGCTTTACGATTGCGCTGCTGTTTATCCTCTGCTCATCGGTGCCGAATCTGCAAACGGAGAATATTAAATTCCCCGTGGAGGGCGGAATGGGAGAGATTGCCTTGAGTGCCTACGGAGTGGTGGCAAATACCATGGAAATACCGCTGGCTTATCTGTTGCTTCCGTACTGTAAGGAGAAAATCAAGCGTGGGATGGTCGGGCTGGTAATAGGCTTGCTCCTACTGACCGAGGCGGTTACTTTTTTTATCGTGGCGGTACTGGGAGATTTTGCCGCCTCGCAGACCTTTCCGTTTTATGCGCTGGCTTCGATGTCCGAGCTGTCGGTGTTTCAACGATTGGACGCATTGCATATGGGCATATGGGTGTTTGTGGCATTTCTGAAGCTGTCGCTGTTGATTTTTTCGGCAACCGAAATATTGCGCTTTATCGCTCCGAAAGGGAAAAATACCGGTTGCTTTCGGCAGGGCTGCTTGGCGGTTACTGCGGTTTCGGTGTTGGGAGCCGCCGTTCCCGCTTGTTATGATATCGGTTGGATGCGTACACTTTATCGGATGCTGTATAGCGGCATTCCGATTGCGGTAGCGGGTATTTTGATTCCGATTGCGGTGTTGTGGAGCATGGAAAGGCGAAAAAAAGGAGCAAGCGGAAAAAAGAAGGGGTAGTCGGATGAGCAGAAGAATAGGAGCGCTTTTGGGAATTGCTTTGCTTTGCCTGTGTAGTGGGTGCATTCCCTCTACCGAGCTGAATGAGCGGGCAATCGTGCAGGCAATCGGTGTTGATTTGACCGAAAGCGGGTATCGCGTTGCCATGCAAATCTTTTCTCCCGGCGGGGGGAGTGGCTCCGCCGAGGTCAATATCGGTCAACAAAATGCAAAGATGATTACGGCAGAGGGGAAAACCGTTTCGGATGCCGTCCGCCAAGCGACGCTGAAGCAGGGAAAGCAGATTTTTTACGGGCACAATCGGCTTTTGGTGCTTGGAAAATCGGCGGTAAAAAAGGGTGTGTCCGATATTCTTCCCTTTTTCAATGCGGGGTATCAATCGCGTCCGAGCATTCATGTGATCGTTGCGGAGAACACCGCAGAGGAGATTTTAAGCGCAAATATTCAGCAGGGGATTATCCCGGCAGAGTCCTTGGAAAAAATGGTGGAGAATTACGGCGAAAACGGCAGTGTCATGCAAACCACGCTAATGGAGGTGATTGCTTCATTTTACAATGAAGCCCGTTGTGTGACACTGCCCAAGGTGGCACTGACCGAGGCGATGCGGGAGTCTTCCTCCTCGGAGGAAGACGGAAAGCTTGCAAAAAGCCATTTGGTCATGATAAAAGGCTCCTCTGTCCTGAAAAACGGCATCTGGGTAGGGGATTTGGACGAAGCGCAGACTCGCGGTCTGGTTTGGATGTCGGACCGTGTCAAGGAGACATTACTGGTAATTCCTTATCAAAAGCAGAACAACCAAGGGGCAGAGCAGGTGTCACTGCGTATCTATGGCAACAAAACAAAAATCACTGCGGAACTCAAAAACGGAGCGGTCGTATTTCGGTTGAGAATTCGTGCTGTCGGAAAGATAGAGGAGCTGAGCTTAAATCTGAGATTGTCCTTTTATGAGGATGACCTGCGTCGAATTGAGCATTCGGCGGAAAAAATCATTCAATCACAATGTGAAGCCGCTTTTAGCTGTACCGCAGGGGAGTATCATGCCGACGTGATAGAGCTTGGAGCACGGATTCGTCGGAAAAGTCGGGAGGAATGGAAAAAAATACGGGAGCGCTGGCCGGAATATGTCGCCGACACCGATATGAAATATGATATAGAGGTAGACATTGACCGCTTAGGCTTGCAAACGAATGATAAACGGCTACAGTAGTAAAAATGCCCCGTTGCAGCTCAAATCTGCCGCAATGGGGTTGATTTTTGTGAAAAATACGGTATAATAAATCACATAGTAATCAATGTACTTCTACCCGAAAAGTCATTTGATATCAAATCCGGAGAGGAATGTTCATAGGAAATGAAAAAGGAATTGCAACAAAAAATTCAACAGCTGAAAAAAGAAAAGGATATCGCTATTTTGGCACATAGCTATCAATCGGTTGATATTCTGGAAATTGCCGATCAGACGGGAGATTCCTTTAAGCTGAGCGTTGTTGCCGCGGATATGCCGCAAAGCACGGTTGTTTTGTGCGGCGTTCGGTTTATGGCGGATACGGTTAAGATTTTATCTCCCGAAAAGAGGGTGCTTCTTCCGATGGCAGAGGCAACCTGTCCGATGGCGGAACAAATTTCTCCTGCCCGCGTTTTGGCATATAAAAAAGAGCACCCCGACCATAAAGTGGTGGCTTATGTTAATACGACAACCGAGTTAAAGGCGGTTGCTGATGTTTGCGTGACCTCTTCGAGTGCACTGAAAATCGTGAGCGGCTTGGCAGAAAAGAATATTTTGTTTATTCCCGATAAGAATCTCGGCTCCTATATTCAAAAGCAGCTTCCCGAAAAGAATATTATTTTGTGGGACGGATATTGTCCGGTACATAATGCAGTGACGGTGGAGGAGTGTCAAGCGGCGGTGACAACGCATCCCGAGGCAAAGGTGTTAATGCATCCCGAGCTTCCTGCCGAGGTATTGAAGTTTGCCGATGTGATCGGCTCAACGGCGGATATCATCCGCTTCGGCTTGGAAAGTGATGAGGATTGCATTGTCGGCACCGAAAATGCGGTCAGAAGCTATTTGTCCGAAATTAGACCCGATAAGCGGTTTTATCCCCTGTCGAAGAGATTGATTTGCCCGGATATGCGAATGACCACCCTGGTCGATGTTTACCATACCATGCTCGGAGAGAGCGGTCTGGAGATAGAGTTGGATGAAGAGCTGCGGCTGAAAGCGAAGCATTCCATTGATGAAATGATCCGATTGGGCAGATAACTTTTTGCATAATTGAGAACCAATACAATTCATTTTTGGACGAAAAACTAACTGAATTTGGGCTGCTTTTCAAATGATTCTTATAAATTATGCAGGATTTTGAAAAAACACTTGCAAAACGGAAGCATAGTGCATATAATAATCAATAGAGACTTTTGTTCGGGAGGATATGTAAATGTCAGGGTATCAATCAATGTCAAAGGAACAGCTGGAAAAGGAAAAGGCTGTTCTGGAAATGCAGTATGCGGAGTTTAAGGCAAAAAATCTGAAATTGGATATGTCCCGCGGCAAGCCGAGTGCCGATCAATTGGATTTGTCGATGGAGATGTTAAATTGCTTGGGCAATGATGATATGATGAAAGCCTCGGACGGTATGGATGTCCGAAATTACGGCGGTTTAGATGGTATTCCCGAAGCAAAAGCGTTGTTTGCCGAGATGCTGGGCGTCAAGGAAAGCGAGATATTTGTCGGCGGAAATTCCAGCTTAAACCTCATGTATGATGCAGTTGCAAAGGCGATGCTTTTCGGCACACAGCCGGATTGTGCTCCCTGGGGAAAAGCGGATAAAGTGAAATTTTTATGTCCTGTTCCGGGCTATGACCGACATTTTGCGGTAACCGAGCAGTTCGGTATTGAAATGATCAATGTGGATATGACACCGACCGGTCCCGATATGGATGCGGTGGAGCGCTTGGTGGCATCGGATGAGTCGATTAAGGGCATTTGGTGCGTGCCGATGTATTCCAATCCCGACGGCATTACCTATTCCGATGAAACGGTACGTCGCTTTGCGGCATTGAAGCCGGCGGCAAAGGATTTTCGGATTTTTTGGGATAATGCTTATTGTGTGCATCATCTTTCCGAAGAGCATGATTCCCTGCTGAATTTGATGGATGAGTGCAAAAAGCTGGGAACCGAGAATATGGTATATATCTTTGCCTCTACCTCGAAAATCAGCTTCCCAGGTGCCGGTGTTGCGGTTATGGCGACCGGAGAGAAAAATATGGCATTTTTAAAGGGTCAGATTTTTTATCAAACCATCGGCTTTGATAAGATTAACCAGTTAAGACACGTAAGATATTTCAAAAATATGGATGGAATCCGTGCACATATGGAAAAGCACGCGGCGATTATCCGACCGAAATTCGATGTCGTGCTGGAAATGCTGGAAAAAGAGATTGCCCCGCTGGAGATTGGCTCCTGGAAAGCACCGACCGGTGGATATTTCATCTCCTTTAACGCATTAGAGGGCTGTGCGACCCGTATTTATGAGCTGTGCAAAGAGGGCGGCGTTACGCTGACCAAGGTCGGAGCGACCTTCCCTTACGGAAAAGACCCGAAGGATTCCAATATTCGGATTTCCCCGACGTTCCCACCGGTGGCGGAGCTGAAGCAGGCAATGCAGCTGTTTTGCATTTGCGTTAAGCTTGCGGCGGCGGAAAAGCTGTTGGCATCGAAATAAACAAATGTTACCCTATAAAGCTACCGGAGAGGCAAAAGCCTCTTCGGTAGCTTTAGCTTGCGGACAAACTATAAGCTACAAGCCCCTTTGTATGGAGAAACCGAGGACATGTGCATCG
>CAZFQM010000028.1:471-10675 GCA_964520995.1 uncultured Oscillospiraceae bacterium | reverse complement strand
GGCGGTGCGCGCTTCCGATATCACTGATGAAATGAAGCTCGCCGCCGCACACGGCATTGCCGACATTTTAACTGCCGAGGAGCTGAACCCGGATTGCATTTTGCCGGACCCGTTTGACCGCAGAGTGGCGGAGCAGGTGGCAAAGGCGGTTTCCGAGACGGCGGTGAAAACCGGCTTGGCGAGATGTGAACGGTAAAAATGCGCTTTAGAGCAGTTTGCCATGAGATTTTACCGAGGAAAAAGAAATACGGAAAGGATACAATAAAATGAAGGTATATCAATATCAGCCGCAGGGAGTGTGTTCCAGACAAATTACGGTTGAATTAGACGACAATCGCGTGATTACCGATGTCCGCTTTATCGGGGGATGTAGCGGTAATACGCAGGGAGTGGCTGCATTGGCAATCGGACAAAGAGCCGATGAGGTGATTCCGAAAATTGAAAACATCCGTTGCGGAGGTAAGCTGACCTCCTGCCCGGCACAGCTTGCCATTGCACTGAAGCGTGCGTTGGATGCGGAATAATAATAAATAGAAACGAAAGCGGCGGATGAAATTTCATTTGCCGTTTGTTATTTTGGGCGGAGCTTGATTCTCTGTGACAGCTGCGGATAAGCAAGGAAAAGGAATGATGTTTTATGTTGCATTTCATTTTGGGGCGTGCGGGTAGCGGAAAGTCTACCTATGTTTTCGAAAAAATTAAAGAGACATTGGACTCCACCGATTGCAGAGTTGTTTTGATGGTTCCGGAGCAGTTCTCTTTTGAATCTGAGCGAAAAATATACAAAGAGTTTAATGATGTGGGAATTCAACGGATAGAGGTGCTCAGCTTTCAGCGTTTGGCAAACAGTATTTTTCGGAAATACGGTGGCTTGGCGGGAAGCTATGCAGAGGAGCCTACCAAAATCATTTTGATGAATCTGGCATTAGAGCAGATTGCCGACCGATTGCGGGTATATCACAAGTCTTCCGGCGTGCTGCTTACCAAGTCGATGCTGGATATGGTCAACGAGTTTAAAACATGGGGAATTACGGAGCACAAGCTGCAGGAGCTGGAGGCACAGCTGGAGGAAGGACATTTGAAGGACAAGCTCGGTGAGCTGTCCCTGATTTATTCTGTCTATGAGGCTTTGCTCAACGGCGTTTATCTTGACCCGTTGGATGATATTTCACGTGCCGCCGAAATGCTGAGAAAGAATCGTTATTTCGAAAATACCGTGGTGTATTTGGATGAATTCGACGGCTTTACGGCGAATGAGATTGAAATTTTAAAGGCCATCTTTACCCAGGCCAAGGAGGTCTTTCTCTCTCTTTGTTTAAGCGGGACAGAGGTCAGTGACCGCGCGGGCTTGTTCGCACCGGTTAAAAAGACCTTTAATCGGGTACTGCGGCTTGCACGGGAATGCGGTGCGGCAGTGGCAGTGCCGACGGTGCTGGAGGGTGGCAAGAGGTTTTCCACTCCCGAAATCGCTCATTTGGAGCGGAATGTATTGGCGGAGCATATTGACTCCTTTCAAGAAGAACCGAAGCATATTCGCATATTCAGTGCGGCAGATGAATATGACGAGGTAGATTTTGTCTTGGCTACCATTAAAAATCTGGTGCGGGAGGGGCAATATCGTTATCGCGATATTATGATTATCGCGCGGGACTTGAAGCCTTATCAAAACGCTTTGCAAAACGGATTTTCTCAATATCGGATTCCGTTTTTTGCCGATATGCTCGGCTCGGTGACCGAAAAGCCGTTGATTCGGTTTACAGACAGCCTTTTAAAGGCGACGGTCAACAGCTGCAATGTCAATGACATTTTAAATCTTTTAAAATGCGGAATACTGGATTTCTCCGCCGAGGATATTTCTCGGTTTGAAAATTATATCTACACATGGGATATCAAGGGCTCCGGCTTAAAGCAGGAGTTTACCGCTCATCCGCGGGGATATGCGGAAGTATTTGAAGAGGCGGATATCGAGGAACTTGCATTTGTCAATCGGCTTCGACAGCAGGTTGTTGATACAGTGACGGAATTGCAGGCACGGTGTGAGCAGGCTACCGGAGCTGAAATCAGTGCGGTGTTATACCAACTGCTGGAACGCTTGCAGGTTCGGGAAAACGTGCAAAAAACGGTAGACCACTTAAATCAAATGGATATGCCGCTCTTGGCAGCGGAGTACCGACAAACCTGGGAGGTCTTTGTGCAAATTCTGGATGCGTTGGCGATTTCTTTGGAGAACACCGTGATATCCTTAAAGCGTTATGCGCAGCTTTATCAGCTGGTGGCAGACACCTATCGAATCGGAGAAATCCCGCAACAGCTGGATTGCGTGTCGGTAGGTACCTCCGACCGAAGCAGAATGGCAAATCCGAGGGTGGTTTTTGT
Source organism: uncultured Oscillospiraceae bacterium (assembly GCA_964520995.1). Taxonomy (GTDB): domain Bacteria; phylum Bacillota; class Clostridia; order Oscillospirales; family Ruminococcaceae; genus HGM13222. Next base: position 8,299 of record CAZFQM010000028.1, on the reverse strand, counting down.
GTTGGGCGCCAATGACGGCGTGTTTCCTTATGTTCCGAGCGGCAGCGGCTTGCTGACCGACGGAGAGAAGCAACAGCTGGCTGCTTTTGACATACAGCTTTCCAGAAATTCGGAGGAAATGATTTTGCAGGAGCGTTTTCTTGCCTACAAGGCATTGACCTGTGCGGGGGAACGGCTGTTTGTGAGTTATCGCAGAGCTTCGGTGGACGGAAAGCCGCTTGCACCCTCCTTTATTGTCAATCAGCTTTTGATGATGTTCGGCAGAGAATGCAAATATTCGGACGGGGAGCCGGATACTCTTTATTATTGTCAAACCGAGCAGACGGTTTACAGCCGCTTTGCGGAATGCTTTAAGCAGGACACACCGCTTCGTGCCGCTATGGAGGAATATTTAAATCGTTATGGATATGCGGAGCGGGTGCAGAAGCTATATGAGGCGGCGTCAAACAAGGAGTATGCCGTTCAAGATTCGGAGCTGGCAAAGAAATTATTCGGAAGTGAACTTCACCTATCGGCATCCAAATTTGAGCGGTATCAAAATTGTCGCTTTCTTTACTTTTGCAGCGACGGCTTAAAGGCGAAACCGAGAAAGCGGGCGGAGCTAAACCCGTTGGAGACCGGTGTGCTCATCCATGATGTGATATATCAGCTGATGTCGGATTCACAGCTTTCATTGTGCGAGATGGAGGACAGCGCGCTCAAAAGCTTTATTCGGGCGCGGTTGGATGAATATATTGCAACGAAAATGGGCGGTGCGCAGACCAAAACCAAGCGCTTTTTATATCTTTATCATCGCATCAGCAACACGCTGTTCCAAATTATTTCCCACCTGCGGGAGGAAGCACGGCAGAGTCAATTTGTGCCGACCGATTTCGAATTGCAAATCGGGCGGGGCGGCTCGGTGCAGGCAAAGGAGCTGATTGCATCGGACGGCACCAAAATTATGCTCGAGGGCAGAATTGACCGGGTGGATACCTACGAAAAGGATGGAGTCAAATATGTCCGCGTCATTGATTACAAGACTGGAACTAAGGAATTTAAGCTGAGCGATGTGATATACGGATTGAATATGCAGATGCTTTTATACCTGTTTTCGATTTGGGATACACCGCGGGGCAAATACCGAGGCAGTATTCCCGCGGGGATTTTGTATATGCCCGCGAAGGCACCGAAGCCCTCCCTGGGGCGGGAGGCAGAGCAGGCGGATATTGAGGCACAGCTGAAAAAAAGCTATTGCATGAACGGCCTGCTTTTGGATGATGAAGAGGTGCTCAAGGCGATGGATGAGGAAATCGGGGGCGTTTTTATTCCGGTGAAGCGGCTGGCAAAGGAAAAGGTCGTGGAAGAAAACGGCAAGGAGCGTATTGTTAAATTTACCGAAAGCTCCCCGATTGTGACCTTGGGTGAGCTTGGAAAGCTGAAAAGATATACCGAAAGTTTGATCTGCGATATGGTGCGGGAGCTGCACCGAGGCAGTATTGAGGCGGTGCCGCTGAGCGGTGGCTCGGTAGCTTGCTCCTATTGCGATTTTCGTTCGGTCTGTAATCATCAGGAAACGGATCGCTGTCGGGAAATGCAGAAATTTAAAAACAAGCAGGCGGTTTTAACCCGAATCGAGGAGGTGCTGGCCGATGAGTAGACATTGGACAAGAGAACAAGCCTTGGCAATTTGCGATAACAAGGGCACGCTTTTGCTCTCGGCGGCGGCGGGAAGCGGAAAAACGGCGGTTTTAGTAGAACGTGTTGTTCGTTTGCTCTCCAAAAAGAAGAACCCGATACGCGCGGATCGGATGCTGATTGCGACCTTTACCAATGAAGCGGCACGTGAGCTGAAGCAGCGAATCGATGCGCGAATTTCCGAACTCCTTCAAGAGGATCCGAACAATGTCCTACTGCAACAGCAGCAGATTCTGTTGCAGAAAGCCGATGTCTGCACCATCAGCGCTTTTTGCATGAAGATTGCGCGGGAAAATTTTCAAGAGCTGGAAATTTCGGCGGATTTTGCCGTTGCGGACGAGGCGTTGCTGGCAGAGCTGAAAAAAACGGCGATAGAGGAAGTATTGGAGCAACAGTATCGGGAGAATGGCGAGGCGTTCGGAAGCTTGGTGGAATTCCTTTGTGACCGTGATGACAGCCGTTTGATTGAAATCGTTTTCAAAATATATGAGTTTATCCGCTCTCTGCCCTTTGAGCTTCGCTGGCTGGAGGAACAGCTTGCAGAGTATCATCGGCAACGTCCTGTTTTGGAAACGGATTGGGGAAAGACGATTTCGGCGTACTGCCGCGATGTATTGGAATATGTCAAGGATATCATGGAGCGTGCCGTTGTTCTGATGCAAGAGGATGAAAAAATACAGCAGGCATATGAAGCCGGCTACTTATCGGCAATTCAGCAGTTTGATGACCTTTTGCGTATTCTCACGCATGGAGATTGGGACACCTTTTATTATTCGGTGCGGGATTTCAAAATGCCGAGGCTCGGCACCCTGCGGGGGTATCAGGAGGATCCGCTGAAAAACAGGGTCTCGAAAATGCGGGATGAGGCAAACAAACGGATGAAAGCGATGGCGGAGCGGCTTGCCGGCAGTGAAGCGGATTTTATTGCGGATTTGGAGCTGCTTTCTGTACAGATGAAAACCTTGTTTGATACGGTAAAGCTGTTTTATGATAAATTTGCGGCTCTGAAAAAGGAACAGAATTTGACGGATTTCTCCGATGTGGAGCATTATGCATTAAGCTTGTTAGTGAAAGAAACTGCAGGTGGATTTGTGCGGACACCGCTGGCGGAAAAGCTGTCGCAAGAATATGATCGATTGATGATCGACGAATATCAGGATACCAATGAAGTGCAGGATATGATTTTTGCCGCCATATCACGGAAGCAATCCAATATGTTTATGGTTGGAGATGTGAAGCAAAGTATCTATCGCTTTCGGCAGGCAATGCCTGAAATTTTTCTGAAAAAGAGAAGTGAATTTCACCAATATAATCGACGTACCTATCCTGCTACCATTATATTGGGAAAGAATTTCAGGAGCCGACCTCAGGTTACCGATACCGTCAATTATCTTTTCTCTCAGCTGATGAGCGAAGAAACAGGTGAAATAAACTACACATCAGAAGAGGAGCTGATTCCCGGCGCGCAATATTTCCCTTATGAAGAGGCGCAAGCCGAGCTTCATGTTGTGGATATGGAGGGGGAAAAGCACCCGGATGGGAATATGCTGTGTGAAGCACGGTATGTGGCAGGTTTGATTTCGGATATGCTGGAAAAAGGCTATCGAGTGCAGGACAAGGAAGGAATGCGCCCCTGCCGTCCGAGTGATTTTTGCATTTTATTGCGCTCGCAAAAGGGGAAAACCTCGGTATATGCGGAGCAGCTGGCACTTTTGGATATTCGCTCCCAGGCGGACATTTCGGGAGACTTTCTGACCTCGCGGGAGGTATCGGTGCTTATCAGCCTGCTTCGGGTCGTTGACAATCCGCTCAATGACATCCCACTGCTTGCCACGATGCTGTCTCCGCTGTTTTCGTTTACCCCCGATGACCTGGCGCGAATACGGCTGGAGCAGCCCAATATGTCGCTTTATCAAGCTGTGGTGCGTATGGCGGAGGCGGAAGATTGCCGTTGTATCGCCTTTTTGGAAAAGCTGGAGGAATATCGACAATTGGCAGCGGTGATGCAGATAAACAAGCTCATCGAATTTATTTTGGAGGATACCAATTATCTGTCGGTGCTTCAAGTGATGCGGGACCCGTCTCAAAAGAGGTCGAATATCCGCCTGTTTTGCGATTATGCGGTCTATTACGGCAAAATGGGATTTTTGGGCTTGTCGGCGTTTATCCGCTTTATCGATCGGAGAATAGAAAAGGGAGAGGATTTAAAAAGCGCCGGAAAATCCTCCGACGGCGAGAATGCGGTGCGGATTATGACTATCCACGCCTCAAAGGGGTTGGAATTCCCGATGTGTATTGTTGCGGATTGCGGAAAGCAATTTAACAAGCAGGATTTGCATAAAAACGGAATATTAAATGCGCGTCTCGGCTTTGCAATGCGGGTGCGGGAAAGCAAGCGTTTGAAGGAATATGCCAATATTCCTTATGAAGCGGTTCGGCTGGAGAATGAGCGACAGCTTGTATCGGAAGAAATGCGGGTACTCTATGTGGCGCTGACCCGTGCAAAGGAAAAGCTGATTATGACGATGACCTCCGATCATTTGAAAAACGAATTGCAAACGCTTGCCATGTCGGTCGGAACGGAAAAAAAGTTGCCGTATTATGCTGTCCGAACGGCAAATTCCTTCGGTCAATGGATATTGATGGCATTATTGCGCAATCCGGATATGAGCAAGCTTCGTTATATCGCGGATGAACAAGCGGAGTATTTGTTGCCCTGTTCGGTACCGATTAAGCTTGTGGTTACCGCACCACGTGAAGCAGAGAAGCCGTCGCTTTATGAAGAGAAAGCGTTTACTTCCGAGTCGGATGCTGCGCTTTATCGGAAAATATCGGAACAGGTGGCATACGTCTATCCCTTTGAGGAAGCGACTCGATTGCCCTCCAAGCTTTCGGTGACACAGATTGCCGCTACCGAAAGTGAACAGCTTAAGGTTTCACTGTCAACGCCGCGCTTTCTGCAAAAGGAGAAGATGAGCGGTGCCGACCGAGGAACGGCGGTTCATACCTTTTTGCAGTTTGCCGATTTCGACAACTGCCTTGTTAATCTCCCGGCGGAGCTGGAGCGGATGGAACAGCTTCGCTTCTTAACGCCCGAACAGAAAGCGGTTATTGACGAAAAAAAGCTGAGTGCCTTTTTTTCGTCGAATATCTGCCGCAAAATGATGTCCTCTCCACACGCATATCGGGAATATAAATTCATGTATGAGATGCCCGCAAAAGAGCTGTTCTCGGAGACCGACAGTGAGGAGGCAATCCTATTGCAGGGAATTGCGGATTGTGTCATCGAAGAGGAGGATGGCTTGATTATCGTTGATTATAAAACCGACCGCGGTATGAGCACGGAAGCCTTGGCGGCACGCTATGCACCGCAGTTGATTCTGTATCGGCGGGCAATTGAGGAACAGCTTCGGAAAAAGGTCAAGAGCATTGTCATTTATGCAGTGGAGGCAGAGCGGGAAATAGAGCTTTAACCGATGTCGGAAAGTAGTTGATTTTGTACAATAAACAGATTGTTTTGTGCATTGACATGGTAAAAGCAATTCAGTATAATGAGGGTGCTGTCACGGTTTGGCAAGCGATCATTGCGACTTATCAAAGCAAAAAGGAGAAAGGCTTAATGAGAATTTACGAAAATCCCCAAGCAACTCATGAAAACAGATGCGTTCCTCGGTGCTACTACATCCCGACGGGAGTATCGGAATATACATTATTAAACGGAATTTGGAAATTTGCCTATTTTGAAAATGACTTTGATGTTCCCGAGACCATTTCGGCATGGGACGAAATCCCGGTTCCGTCCTGCTGGCAGCTGCAGGGATACGAGAATCCGAATTATACCAACATTAATTATCCGTTTCCTTATGACCCGCCCTATGTTCCGAGCCATAATCCCTGCGGTGTATATCAAAGGGAGTTTACGGTCGATAAAAAATGGGGGAAGCTCTATTTTGTTTTTGAGGGAGTATCCTCCTGTGCTTTTTTATACATCAATGACCGCTATGTCGGTTATACGCAGGGAAGTCATCTTCAGGCGGAGTTTGATATTACGGATTATGTGAAGCAAGGGATCAATACCGTTACCGTCAAGGTGCTGAAGTGGTGCTGCGGCAGCTATCTGGAGGATCAGGATATGTTCCGCTACAACGGCATTTTCCGTGATTGCTACTTGCTGCAACGTCCGAACGACCATATTACCGACGTGGAAATGATTCCCAACGAAAGCACGATTTCCGTCTCGCTGGCAGGGGAGGCCGCACTTCGCATCTATGCGGGAGAGCAGCTTCTTCTTGACACGCAGATGAAGGATTCTTTTGTTTTTTGCCCCGAGCATCCGATTCTTTGGAATGCGGAGAAGCCTTTTTTGTATCATGTGGAATTGGAGCGTGCGGGAGAAATTCTCCGTTTTCCGATCGGAATGCGCCGTATTGAGGTTTCCTCTGATTATGAGCTGTTGATAAACGGAGTTTCGGTTAAGCTACACGGAGTAAACCATCATGATACCCACCCGACCAACGGCTGGTGTCAAACCGTGGAGGAGCTGAGAAAAGACCTTTCTTTGATGAAAAAGCTGAACATCAACTGTGTCCGTACTTCGCATTATCCGCCTACCCCCATGTTTGCGCGGTTATGTGATGAAATGGGCTTTTATCTGGTGATGGAAACAGATATCGAAAGCCACGGTGTCGTGCGCCGTCTGCCCAATGTGGAGTATTGCTATGACGTGCAGTCAAACGATTGGCCCTGCACCAAAAAGGAATGGAAGCAGGAGCATATCGAACGGATGGTTCGCATGGTGGAGTGCTACAAAAACTTCGCCTCTGTGATTATGTGGTCAACCGGAAATGAGAGCGGTCACGGCGTTAACCACGTTGAGATGATTCGTTGGACACGCAGACGAGATCCCTCCCGTCTGATTCACTGTGAGGATGCTTCCCGCAAGGGGCAGATTCACAATGCCGATGTGTATTCTTGGATGTATCCCTCCTTGGAGCTTTTGGAGCAGATGGCAAATACCGATGATATCAATATGCCGGTATTCCTTTGCGAATATGCGCACGCAATGGGAAACGGACCGGGCGATGTATGCGATTACAACGAGTTATTTGACCGCTATCCCAAGCTGATCGGCGGATGCATTTGGGAATGGGCGGATCATGTGGTGAATGTGGACGGTGTGCAAAGGTACGGCGGTGATTTTAAAGGAGAGCTGACACATGACGGAAATTTCTGCTGTGACGGCTTGGTCTTTTCGAATCGCACCTTTAAGGCAGGCTCTTTGGAAGCAAAGGCGGCATATCAGCCGATCGCCACAGCCTTTGAAAACGGCTGTCTGACCATTCGCAACCGATTGGATTTTACCGATTTGGAGGAATATCAATTCCGTTATTCCATTGAAGTGGACGGAGAGACGGTGTTCAGAGAGCAGAGGGTGTTATCGCTTGCACCGCACAAGGAATTGACCTTCCCGATTACATATTCTCCCGTAGCCTGTCGCTACGGAGCATATTTAAACTGTCAGCTTTATCGAGGCGAGGATTGCGTTGCGCAAACACAGCATGAATTGCCATACACCTTGGAAAATGCCGCTACAGAAGCGGATTATGCGGAGCTGACCGAGGACAGCCGCAATATCTATGCCACAGGAGAGGGCTTTCATTACACCTTTTCGAAAGCGGACGGAATGTTTACTTCTCTCAAAATAGACGGACAAGAGCAGCTATGCGGTGATATTTGCTTGTCGGCATTCCGTGCGTTGACCGATAATGAACGGGGACGTGTCGAGTATCTGACCCGAAAGACCATTTGGCAGGGAGAAAATTTGGATTGCACCTTTGTGAATGTGCATGAATGCGAGGTAAAGGACGGCGTTATTGCGGTCGATGCCGTATTTGCGGGCGTTTCCCGCTCTCCGCTTCTCAAATATCGACTGTATACCACTGTTTATCGGGACGGCAGGATTACTGTTCGCTTAAAAGGAGATATTCGCGCGGATGCAACCTGGTTGCCGCGACTCGGCTTTGATTTCACGTTGCCGGCATCCTCCTCCGAGTTCCGATATTTCGGACGAGGTCCGTCCGAAAACTATAATGACCTGCGCCACAGCTCTTACATGGGAATGTATCAAAGCACCGCCGAGCGGGAATATGTG
>CAZFQM010000028.1:0-461 GCA_964520995.1 uncultured Oscillospiraceae bacterium | reverse complement strand
CCCGTATGTTGACGATCGGAAAGCTGCAATTTTGTTCGGAATCCGATTTTGAATTCCACGTGTCGGAGTACAGTACCGAGGCGTTGTTTACGGCAACACACACCGATGAGCTTGTAAAGGACGGTAAGATCCATCTGCGAATTGATTATAAAAATTCCGGAATCGGCTCTGCCTCCTGCGGGCCGGAGCTGCCTAAAAAATATCAGTTAAACGAAAAGCAGATTGATTTTGCTTTTTCTGTTCTGCCGATTCGGTAAAAAAGTATATTGCGATGAGATAAAAAGGTTACGTTACGTCCTTGTGCGGCAGAAAACTTTTTTATATCGAACAGAAACGGGAATGAAGCACTTTGAGAAATCAAGGTGCTTCAGCTTGTAGACAAGCTACAAGCTATAAGCCCCTTTTCATGGAGAAACCGAGGACATGTGCATCGGTTTCGACCTCGACAATCCGCGTCGCAA
>CAZFQM010000027.1:10357-11054 GCA_964520995.1 uncultured Oscillospiraceae bacterium | reverse complement strand
GTCGGGAATACGCGATATGTCGGTGATTGAGGAGCCACCCCAGGATCGTCATCCGGTGCAGACCTATGTTGTGGAGTATGATTTCGGTATTCTCTGCGATGCGATTCGGCGGGAGCTGCGACGGAACGGACAGGTATACTATATCCATAATCGGGTGGAGAGCATAGAAAACTGCGCGGCAAAGCTGAAAAATGCGATTCCCGATGCGCGGATCGGCATTGCACACGGTAAAATGTCGGAGGAGGAGCTTTCGGCGGTCTGGCGGCAGTTAATGGAGCACGAGATTGACATTTTGGTTTGTACAACCATTATCGAGACGGGAGTGGATGTTCCGAACTGCAACACCTTGATTATCGAGAATGCGGATTACATGGGGCTGTCACAGCTGTATCAGCTGAGAGGACGGGTCGGACGTTCTGCCCGCCGTGCTTTTGCCTACTTTACCTTCCATCGCGGAAAGGTACTCAGTGAGGTGGCAACCAAGCGCCTTGCCGCCATTCGGGAATTTACCAAATTCGGTTCGGGCTTTCGCATTGCGCTTCGAGACCTTGAAATCCGCGGCGCGGGGAGCATTCTCGGCGCAAAGCAGCACGGACACATGGAAGCGGTCGGATATGATATGTATCTGCGGCTGTTGTCCGAGGCGGTGAGCGAAAAGCGCGGAGAAGCGCCGATACGAAAAGCCGAGGAGTGCTTG
>CAZFQM010000027.1:476-10347 GCA_964520995.1 uncultured Oscillospiraceae bacterium | reverse complement strand
TCCCCAAAAAATATATCGGCAATCTCTCTCAACGGATTGATGTTTATAAAAAAATCGCCTGCGTAAGAACCGAAGCGGATTGCATGGAAATGCTCGATGAGCTGATCGATCGCTTCGGAGACCCGCCGACGTCGGTAAAAGGACTGATTGATATTGCGATGCTGCGTAATACTGCGGCAATGCTCGGCTTTACCGAAATCAATCAAAAGGGGGATACCGTTTTAATGGTGCCCGAAAAGCTGGATATGGCGGTTGCGGGTGTGCTTGCTTCGGCACTTAACGGACGTGTTTTCGTAAATGCCGGTGCCAAACCTTATATTTCGGTGAAGATGAAAAAGGGTCAAACCGCATTGGATACCATGCGGGAAGCCTTTGCGGTTTGTCGGGCTTCGGGAGAGCTTTCCGACTCGCAAGAAAAATGATACAAAAATTAACAAAGTTATACTGGACTTTTTTTGAATTTTCTTGTATAATAAAATTTAATCAATATGTTGTGTAAATCGGCGTTTTCGCCGAGCGGAATAGAGACACTCAACGGAAGCTCTTATTCCGGATTTAAATTAGGCGCATTTTGCGTTCGGAAGGAATGATAAAAAATTGAAGATGATGAAAAGAATTGCAGCCGGGATGGTAGCAATCTCCGCTTTACTTTCTCTCGCCGCCTGCAAAGACACCACGTGGTCTTATAAAATAGATGATACCACGATTACCTCCGGTATGTATATTGCATATCAGATCAACGCATACATGGAAGCCGGTGGCAAGGTGGAGGATTCCTCCAAGGATATCCTGACCCAGAAAATCGACGATAAAACTGCCGAGGTGTGGATTAACGAGCGGGTGACCGAGCTTTGCAAGACCTATGCTGCCGTTGAGAAAAAGTTTGATGAGCTTGGCTTGACACTGAGTGATTCCGACAAAAACAAGCTGGATGTGCAGATTTCCAACTATTGGAACTATTATTCGACGATTTACGAGCCGAACGGCGCAGGTCAGACCTCTTTGAAGAAGATTTTGACCAACAGCTACAAGAGCAACCTGATTTTCAAGAAGTATTATGACACCGACGGCTTAGAAGCGGTCAGTGATGCCGATTTGAAAGCGAAGCTGGGCGAGGATTATGCACAGCTGAAGTATATCAAGATGGAAATGGTTGACAAAGATGGCAACAAGCTCAAATCCGAGGGCAAGGCGGAGCTGAAGAAGAAAGCGGAGGCTTATCTTGCACGGTTGAAAAAGGGCGAAAAGATCGACGATTTGATTGCCGAGTATGAGAAATCGACAGAGGAAAGCACCTCTTCTGCTACTTCTTCCACTGCCGCCTCTTCGGTTGCGACCTCTTCCGTTGCGACCTCCTCTGCGGTCTCTTCTGTGGCGGCAACCTCTTCCACTGCGACCTCCTCTGCAACCTCATCGACTACCGAGGAGGAGTCCGACCCGAATATCGTTATCGTGAACAAGGAGGACGAATCGCTGTCCGACAAGTTCGTCAAGGGCGTTTTTGAAACCGCGAAGATAAACGAGCCGTTGATTATCGAGGATGATGAAAATTATTACGTTGCCGTGAAATATGACATCACCAAGGATGAGGATGTCTTTACGGACTACCGTGAGACGGTTTTGTATGAACTAAAGGAAGACGACTTTGAGGCGATGCAGAAGGAATGGTACAAAGATTATCAAGTTGATACCAACGAGGATTCTATCAAGCGCTATAAGCTGTCAAATCTGAAATTCTCCTAATAAAGCAATCCGAACCCCTCTGTAATCCCTATTGCAGAGGGGTTCTTACAATCGGATTTTTCGAAAGGAGAGAAACAGATTGAAATTTCGATGGAGTAAAAAATATCTTGCCATGGGATTGGTGGCTTTTCTGGTTGTCGCGGCAAGTATTTTGTTCCTGCTGCTGTTGTTGAAGATTGATGTCGTGCTGAGTCTGCTGGGCAAGATTTGCTCGGTTTTAATGCCGATTCTTCTCGGACTTGCCTTTGCGTATGTACTCAATCCCATATTGGTCTTCTTTGAAGAAAAATGCTTTCGCAAGCTGTTAAAAGGACGGCTACGCAAAAATCCGTCCTCCCGTTTGCCCCGCATTTTCTCTGTTATTGTAACGCTTTTGCTGGTGTTGCTCTGCCTGAGCGGATTGTTGCGCATCATTCTTCCGCAGCTGATGGCAAGCGTAAAGGGCTTGTTTGACAAGATACCGGGATATCTGGAGGCGGCAAAAATCCGGGGCGACCAAGTAATTGCCGACAACAAAACGCTTTCTTCTCTGTTGGGAGACAGCCTGGATGGATGGATTGAAAGCTTGCAGGGAACCCTGGAAAAAGCCATGCCCACCATCAATCAGCTCATCGGAAATGTGACCGGCTTTGTCATCGGCGGTGCGATCGGGGTCGTGAACGGTCTGAAAAATTTCGTGCTCGGTCTGATTATTTCGATTTATGTGATGCTCAGCAAGGAAAAATTTGCGGCACAAGCCAAAAAAGTGCTTTATGCCCTGCTTCCGCAACGGCATTCCGAGCGCATTCTTCGCAGTATCGGACAAGCCAATCACATCTTCGGCGGCTTTGTAACGGGAAAACTGCTGGACTCCCTGATTATCGGTGTGCTGACCTTTGTGGTGCTGTTTGCTGTTCGAATGCCTTATGCGGTGCTAATCAGCGTTATCGTCGGGGTGACCAATATAATCCCGTTCTTCGGGCCGATTATCGGTGCGGTTCCCTGTGCGCTGATCCTACTGTTTGAGGACCCGCTGAAAGCACTTTTGTTCATTATCATCATTATTATCATTCAGCAATTTGACGGCAATCTGCTGGGACCGAAGATACTGGGAGATTCTACCGGACTACCGGCATTTTGGGTCATTTTCGCTATCCTGTTGGGAGGCGGCTTGTTCGGCTTTCTCGGAATGCTGCTCGGCGTACCGACCTTTGCGGTTATCTATGCGTTGCTGAAGGCGCTGATTGAGGAGCGGCTGAGAAAGAAAAATCAGCCTGTCGATACGGCGGCGTATTTCCCCTCCGTAGGGGAGCTGTCCTGCGACGACAAGGCGGAGGAATAGGGGCTGTCTTTACAAAAGGTTCGCCTCGGAGTATAATATGCTTATCTTATAACGGAGGGTGTTTTTATGGAAAGAGTATCTGAATTTTTGAAAAAGGCCGAAACTTATTATCTTGCTACGGTAGAGGGGGATCAGCCACGTGTTCGTCCGTTCGGAACCGTGCATATCTTTGAGGGCAAGCTCTATATCCAGACCGGAAAGAAAAAGTCGGTTTCCGCTCAGCTTCGTGCAAATCCCAAAGCCGAGATTTGTGCCTTTCGGGACGGAGAATGGCTTCGTATTGCGGGAGAGCTTGTGGAGGATGACCGCGTGGAGGCAAGAAAATCCTTGCTGGATGCTTATCCCGAGCTTCGCGCTATGTATGATGAAAATGACGGAAACACGCAGGTGTTATACTTTAAAAATGCCACTGCGACCTTTTCGTCCTTTGCGGGTGCACCCGAAACGATTACCTTTTAGTCATGTTTTCCCCCCTGAATACCGCTTGGAGTGAGACGGCTTGAATCGTTTTTGAATTCTGCTGTCGAAAAGCACAAACCAATCTCACGAAACGATTCACTGTACATTTATTTCCACGAAACAACGCGAAAATGCGGGAAAAAACATTGACAAATCATGAATAAAATAGTATCATTATTTAAGAAAATGTATCCTTATTTCAACCGACCCTTTTGTAAGCGCAATGCGGGGGAAACAAAGATAAAAACAACAAGAAAGTAAGGTAAAGAGCATGAAAAAAGCAATGTTCAAAGTTGTCGCGCTCGGAATGGTTGCGGCAATGGCGTTGTCTGTTATGGCCGGATGCGGCGATAACGGCGGAAGCACCGATGCCGATTACAAGACCGGTGCAAAATTTAAAGTAGGAGATACCTTTAAAATCGGCGGTATGGGTCCGCTCACCGGAGAGAATGCTTCTTACGGTATTTCGGTAAAGAACGGCGCGCAGATCGCGGTAGATGAAATCAATGCCGCAGGCGGTGTCAACGGAATGCAGCTGGAGCTTTTCTTTGAGGATGACGAGGCAAGCCCGGAAAAAGCAGCTACCGCATATAACAAATTGATGGATAACGAAATCGTTGCAATGCTGGGTGCGACTACCAGCGGTGCGACCATCGCTTTGGGCGAATTGACCAAGCAGGACGGTATTTTACAACTCACGCCGAGCGGCTCCGCACAGGATTGCACCAAATACGGCAACGCATTCCGTATTTGCTTCACTGACCCGCTGCAGGGTAAAAATATGGCAGAGTATATCTACACAACGCTGGGCAAAAAGAAAATCGCTATCATGTATGATGTTGCCGAGGACTACAGCAAGGGTATCACCGATGCGTTCGAGGTGAAATTCAAAGAGCTGGGCGGCACCATTGTTGCCAAAGAGTCTTTGGGTAACGAGCAGGATTACAATACACAGCTGACCAAAATCAAAGCAACCGATGCAGAGGCTATCTTTGTTCCCGCTTATTATCAAAAGGTTTCCTATGTTCTCAAGCAGGCGAATCAGGCGGGTATCACCCTTCCTTTCTTCGGCTGTGACGGCTGGGACGGCGTTTTGAAGCAGCTCGGAAGCGATGCTTCCCTGGCAAACGGTGCACAGTTCCTGACTCCGTTTGTGGCAAGCGACCCGAATACTGCAATTCAGAGCTTTGTATCTGCTTATAAAACAAAATATAATGCAGAGCCCGACCAGTTTGCCGCAGATGCTTACGACGGCATTTATGTCATTAAGGCAGCCATCGAAAAGGCGGGAATCCAGGCAAACAGCGAATTTGTAAACGACGATTTGATCGGCGCAATGACCCAGATTTCCATCGCGGGCTTGACCGGTGATATGACCTTTAATGCGGACGGTGAGCCGAACAAGGGCACCAAGATCGTTGAAATTGTAGACGGAAAATATACTGCAAAAAACTGATTCCGAAGAAAAAAGAATACTCGGGAGAGGGAAGCTTCTCTCTTCCGATTATCGCTTTGCGGAAAAGTTCAACGGTTTGAAAAGCAATTTCAGTTGATAAAAATTATTTTATCCCACGCGGCATGGAAATATTTTTTATCAGCTGAAATTTTGGTATTTTTATTAAAATACGGCGCAGAACGAAAAATGTCATTTTCAGACAAAGACCACGAGACAGAGAATACCGGAAACGGGAGGAAAAAAACATTACCTATGGAATGGATTACACAATTTATAACACAGTTTATTAACGGCTTAAATGTCGGAAGCGTATACGCGTTGATTGCGCTCGGCTATACAATGGTATACGGTATTGCGAAAATGCTGAATTTTGCCCATGGCGATGTTATTATGGTAGGCTCTTACACGGTGTTTATCGCCCTGAGCACATTGAAATTTCCGCCCTTTGTTTCTATTCTGGTGGGAATTGTCGTTTGTACGTTGCTTGGCATTGTAGTGGAAAAAATCGCTTACAAGCCCTTGCGGAACACCTCTCCCTTGACGGTGCTGATTACCGCAATCGGTGTCAGCTATTTTCTGCAAAGCTTGAGCTTATTGATATTCGGTGACCGGCAACGTTCTTTCCCATCCTTGATTTCCTTTGCCGGCGTAGAAGTGGGCGGAATTAAGATGAGCGGAAATCAGATTGTAACACTGCTTGTGACGGTGCTCATCATGGTCGGCTTGACGTTGTTTATCAATAAAACCAAGACCGGAAGCGCAATGCTTGCCGTTTCGGAGGACCGAGGCGCAGCAGAGCTGATGGGCGTGAATGTCAACAAAACCATTTCGCTGACCTTTGCAATCGGTTCCGCTTTGGCGGCGGTGGCAGGGGTGCTGTATTCCAGCTCCTACGGCTTTATCGGTCCGTACATGGGAGCAATGCCCGGCATTAAGGCATTTATTGCGGCAGTACTCGGCGGAATCGGAAGCATCCCGGGCGCAATGCTCGGAGGTATTTTATTGGGCATCATCGAAAGTATGTCCAAGGCATACATCTCCACCGAGTGGTCGGATGCAATCGTGTTCGGCATATTGATTCTCGTTTTGATCATTCGTCCTGCCGGCTTGTTGGGCAAAAACAGGATGGAAAAGGTCTAAGCAAACCTTTGGCAAGGATAGAATATAAGCTTGTTGAAAGCATTTTAGTTTAAGCGGAAGGCGGTTTTCCTCCACGTGCAGGAGGAAAAGCAAAAAACTATGAAAAAAATTTTGACAAAGAAAAACATCATTACACTGGTCTTGACCGTTGCGTTGTATGCATTGCTGTTCGGATTGGTGGAGGGCGGCGTTTTTTCCCGCCATATGAAAAGTCTTCTCGTTCCGATCGGAATCAACATCATATTGGCGGTGTCGCTGAACCTTACGGTAGGATTTTTGGGCGAGCTGACGTTGGGTCATGCCGGCTTCATGTCGGTCGGAGCCTATGTCGGATGTATCTTCAGTGCCTCCTCCGGCTTGCCGGATTATCTTTCCTTTGTTTTGGGAATGATTGTCGGAGGGCTTGCTGCGGCGGCAGTCGGTCTGGTAATCGGTATCCCGGTGCTGAGATTAAAGGGGGACTACCTGGCGATTGTCACGCTGGCGTTCGGTGAGATCATCCGTTCGGTTATGGAGAATTTGACGATTACCGGAGGCGCATCCGGATATCGCGGGATTCCGATGCTGTCGGATTATACGATTGTATTTATCGTTGCGGTCATTACCGTTTTTGTTATGGCGACCTTGGTAAATTCCCGCCACGGACGTGCCATCTGCTCTATCCGTGATAATGTGATTGCGGCGGAATCGGTGGGAATTAACATTACCTACTACAAAATATTCGTTTTCGTCATTGCCGCGTTTTTCGCAGGAGTAGCCGGTGTTTTGTACGGACACAACCTCGGCATTTTGATTCCTGCCAGATTCGATTACAACAAGTCGATTGAGATATTGGTTATTGTGGTGTTAGGCGGAATGGGAAGCTTGAAAGGCTCGGTAATTGCGGCAACACTGATTACGTTGCTGCCCGAGGTGCTGCGTGGTGCGGACAATTTCCGTATGCTGCTCTACTCCATTGTGCTGATTGTCATGATGCTACTCAATGCTTCTCCGAAATTTGCCTCCTTTAAGGCGAAGCTTAGATGGGAAAATCTATCCGCTCTGTTCGGCAGAAAAAAAGCGATCAAACAAAAATAACGCGGTGTTGAAAATCTTGATAAAGGAGTCGGGGCAGAGCAAACGCCTCGGTATGATACAATGGCTTTATTAGAAGTAAAAAATTTGGGGATTTCTTTCGGCGGTCTGCGGGCGGTTGATGATTTTAATGTTTCGATTGAAAAGGGTCAGCTTTACGGTCTGATCGGTCCGAACGGCGCCGGAAAAACAACGGTCTTTAATCTTTTGACCGGAGTTTACAAGCCGACGAACGGTTCCTTTTCACTGGATGGCGTGAATCTGACCGGAAAAAATCCGATGCAGATTAACAAGGCGGGAATTGCCCGAACCTTTCAAAATATCCGTCTGTTTAAGAATATGTCGGTGCTTGACAATGTTAAGATCGGCTTACACAATGAGAAAAAGTACTCTGCCTTTGAGGGGATTTTCCGACTTCCGCGGTATTTTAAAGAGGAAGCGGAGATGGACGCCAAGGCAATGGAGCTTCTGAAGGTGTTTGATTTGGATGGCGAAGCAGACCACCTGGCCTGCAATCTCCCCTACGGAAAGCAGAGAAAGCTGGAAATTGCCAGAGCGCTTGCCACTGACCCGAAGCTGCTTTTATTGGATGAGCCGGCGGCGGGCATGAACCCGAATGAGACCGATGAATTGATGCAGACCATCAAGTTTGTTCGTTCCCATTTTGATATTGCGATTTTATTGATTGAACACGATATGCGATTGGTTGCCGGCATATGTGAGGAAGTAACCGTTTTGAATTTCGGCACCGAATTGGCACACGGTGCAACCGATGTCGTTTTACAAGATCCGCGGGTCATCACGGCTTATTTGGGCGAGTAGCGGTTTGGCTTATGCCCGACAATGCGGTAGGAAAGGATTTTGAAGAAATGTCAATGCTTACAGTTACCGATTTGCAGGTTTATTACGGTGTAATACAAGCAATTAAGGGAATTTCGTTTTCGGTGGATCAAGGTGAGGTTATCGCGCTCATCGGCGCAAACGGTGCCGGAAAAACAACAACGCTTCATACGGTGACCGGCTTAATTCAGCCCAGAGCCGGCAAAATAGAGTTTGAGGGGAAAGACATCACCAAGATGTCTGCCCATAAGATTGTTTCGCTTGGTATGGCGCACGTGCCGGAGGGACGGCGGATTTTTCAACAGCTGACGGTATTGGATAATCTGAAGTTGGGTGCCTATACCCGCAAGGATAAAAAGAAAATTGCCGAGACGCTGGAGATGGTTTATCGGCGTTTCCCACGGTTGGAGGAACGCAAAAAGCAGATTGCGGGCACTTTGAGTGGTGGTGAACAGCAGATGCTGGCGATGGGACGTGCTTTGATGTCGGAACCGAAAATTATCGTCATGGATGAGCCGTCGATGGGCTTGTCACCGCTGTTTGTTACCGAAATCTTTGATATTATTCGAGAAATCAGCCAGAGCGGCACCACTGTTTTGCTGGTAGAGCAGAATGCCAAAAAGGCATTGTCTATTGCCGACCGTGCTTACGTGCTGGAGACCGGAAAAATTGTTCTTTCCGGCAGCGCACAGGAGCTTATCAACGATGATTCGGTAAAGAAGGCTTATTTGGGAGAATAAATACGTCTTGCGCGATATTTCAGAAAGGAAGGATAGTTTGTTATGGGTCATTATGTTATTACGATTGCCAGAGGATACGGAAGCGGCGGAAAAACAATCGGAAAGCTGTTGTCCGAAAAGCTGGGAATTCCTTTCTATGACAGAGAATTGTTGCGGATGGCTTCGGATGACAGCGGCATACATGAGCGCCTGTTCGGGCAGGCGGATGAGCGGGTAAAAACAAGGCTGCGCAATCCGTTCGGCAAGGTTTACAAAGGAGAATTGCTTCCGCCCGAAAGCGATGACTTTGTATCGGATGATAATCTGTTTAACTATCAAGCCAAAATCATCAAGGAGCTTGCGGACAACTGCTCCTGCGTCATTGTAGGTCGGTGCGCCGATTTTATTCTGCAGGACAGAACCAACGTTGTGAAGCTGTTTGTTCATGCGCCCTTTGATGCCTGCGTGAAAACGGTGATGGATATGTATACCTTACCGCAAAAAGAGGCGGAAAAACGGATTCTGGACACCGACAGACATCGCAGTGCATATTACAAGTATTATACCGGCAGAAGCTGGGACAATGCGCAAAATTATGACCTTTGTCTGAACAGCGCAGAGCTGGGCTTTGATAAGTGCGTCGAGATTGTGGAAGCATATATGAATATTCGGTTTCAGTAAGCCGAATTGCCTGAATACGAGATAAAACAGCCGAGAGTGTTGCAGCTCTCGGCTGTTTTCGGATAAGAGAAGAGATAAGGCATTCTTTGCGTAAAAGATTAAGTTAACAATAAACCTTTTTGCGGTTATATGCTTGTGTATTTTGTTACGCTGTGTTATAATGATTCTAAAGCACGATGCGCTTTAGAATCATTGAAACACTGCTCGCTCCGCTGCGCAAGTGGTATGTGTTTGAATAAAAAGCGAAAACGTCTGCGTGTTGAAAAGGTTGCGGCTTAGATGGTGCAAAGCACCATCACTTTTCTATTGCAACAGTAAATTGCACTGCTTTGCAGTGCTTCCGCCTACGGCGGCAATCAAAACAAAGTTTTGATTGAATTTAAGTTATAATGATTCTAAAGCACGATGCGCTTTAGAATCATTGAAACACTGCTCGCT
>CAZFQM010000027.1:0-376 GCA_964520995.1 uncultured Oscillospiraceae bacterium | reverse complement strand
CCGCTGCGCAAGTGGTATGTGTTTGAATAAAAAGCTTCGGGCAGCTTTCCCTCAATACAGCTTTTTTAGTCCGTAGGGGCAAGTTTCCCGACTTGTCCGCTCTTCGGGTTGCTCACTCCGAATGAATCCATCGCGGCATACCTCTCGTGCTGCTCGCAAGAGGATAATGAAATAAAAAGAAAACCGATGTTTACATCTATCATTTTTCGCTTAAAATAATAAAGCAGAAAGGAATATTCGCATATGGAGAAAAAGGTGACGCTCCAACAAATTGCCGACCAGCTCGGCACCAGCAAGGTGACGGTGTCACGTGCACTGAATCATAAACCCGGCATGAGTGATGCTTTGCGTAAAAGCATTCTGGAATGCGCTAAGG
>CAZFQM010000026.1:6214-11093 GCA_964520995.1 uncultured Oscillospiraceae bacterium | reverse complement strand
AAAACGGGAATTGTCTTGGATTTGGTTTCTTCCTCCTCCTCGTCCTCTTCCTCCTCGGCCACCTTATTCTCTACCGCATCAAAATATTTTGTTTTTTCTTCATCGGAGAAATATTTATATTCGAACAGAATGCTCGGATTACGCTTAAACTCGTCGATATCACGGAGCATCTCAGCCGCACTTTGATAGCGCTGAGACGGGTCCTTTTGCATCGCGCGCACCGTGATTTCCTCTAAGCCCTCCGGAATCGTTTCGTTGAGCTGACGCGGCATCTTCGGAATCGCCTGCATCTGCATGAGTGCAATCGACACCGCACTGTCGGCATCAAAGGGCAATTTTCCCGTCAGCATCTCAAACAGCATGACACCAACCGAATAAATGTCGCTTTTTTCGTCGGTCACATCGCCTCTTGCCTGCTCCGGACTGATATAATGAACCGAGCCGATCGCCTTATCGGTTACGGTACGTCCGTCATCTCGCGCAAAGCGTGCAATACCGAAATCCATCACCTTGATGGTACCGTCCTGCAACAGCATAATGTTCTGCGGCTTGATATCGCGGTGTACGATTCCCTTATCATGTGCGTGCTGTAAAGCGCGCAGAATCTGCACCGTAAAATGAACTGCTTCCTTCCATCTCAGTACATGCTGCTGTTCAATGTACTCTTTCAGGGTCAGCCCATCAACATATTCCATGACAATATACTGGATTCCGTCCCCTAAGCTGACATCAAATATTTTTACGATATTCGGATGTGACAGCACTGCGATTGCTTTCGATTCATTCCGAAAGCGTCTCAGGAATTCATCGTTGGACAAATACTCATCTTTCAGTATTTTTACCGCAACAATTTTATCCTCGATGATATCGGTTGCTTTATAGACGTTAGCCATTCCGCCAACGCCGATAAGCTCCTTGATATCATACCTGCCTCCCAGGCGCTTACCTATATACTTATCCATTTCAACCACCATTCCTTTTTTGATCTGCATCATTTTACAGTTAATTTATACAGCAGCAATGATAGCAGTTATATTATCAAGTCCACCTGCATTACAAGCGGCATTAACCAATTTTGTGCAGGCAGAATCAATATCACTGTCCTGCAATATACGGGTAAGAATATCGGATGAACAAAAATTTGTTAATCCGTCGGTGCAAAGCAAAAGCTTGTCTCCGCTTTGCAGTTCTCGCTCGGTGTAATCCACCGAAAGCTGCTTATAAGCGCCGACCGCTCGGGTCAACAGATTTTTATGGGGATAATCGTCCGCATCCGATTCGGAAAGCTTGCCCTGCGAAATCAGCTCCTGCACAATGGAGTGATCGGTTGTGAGCTGGGTCAGCTCATCCTTTCGAAGCAAATACATTCTGCTGTCTCCGACATGAGATATATATGCTTCCCTTTCGTTTAAAATGATCACCACCGCAGTGGTTCCCATACCGGATAATTCCGGCTGCTGCTTTGCTTTGGCATATATCTCGGTATTGGCAGCACCGATGGCGGTAAGCATCAGATTCCGAATCGAATTTGCATCCATATCCGAACGATAGCCCGCCTTTAATCGAGCGGATATGATATCGCTTGCCATTTTGCTTGCGATATCTCCGCCGTTTTCTCCGCCCATCCCGTCACATACCAGTGCATAATAGGTTTGATCATCCAAAAGACCATATTCAAAAGTATCTTGATTATTGTCCCGTGACAAGCCAATATCTGTGATTCCGGCTATTCTAATCAAGCTACCAGCCTCCTTTTTAACAGCTTCCCGCCGAAGCTGTCCGCAAGCGGCATTGATATCCGCTCCCAGTGTTCGTCTAACCGTTGTGTTAATTCCCTGCTGCAATAAAATATCCTGAAACCGTACCACGTTTTGCGGCTTGGAACAACGATATTTATCACGGCGCTCCGCCACCTCATTGATCGGAATCAAATTGACATGGCAAAGCATTCCCTTCAGCCTTTGGGCAAGCTCCAAGGCGTGCTCCTCTTTATCATTGACACCTTGTATCAGTGCATATTCAAAGGACACGCGTCGTCCGGTCAGCTTGGCATAATTGCGACAGGCATCGAGCAGCTGCTTCATATTCCACCGCTGATTGATCGGCATCGAAGCCGAGCGTATTTCATCATTCGGTGCGTGCAACGAAACCGTCAATGTCAAGCCCAGATGCTTTTGCGCCAGCA
Source organism: uncultured Oscillospiraceae bacterium (assembly GCA_964520995.1). Classification (GTDB taxonomy): domain Bacteria; phylum Bacillota; class Clostridia; order Oscillospirales; family Ruminococcaceae; genus HGM13222. The sequence goes on along the minus strand of CAZFQM010000026.1, from coordinate 8,908 downwards.
GATTGATTTTATCCACCAACCCGCAGGTAGATAAGGTAATATGCCGCAGGCTCATATTGTATCCATCCGGCGCCGATACCAGCTCCAGAAAGCGCAGGACATTATCGAAATTATCCAGCGGCTCCCCGATTCCCATCAATACCACATTGGAAATTTTCTCTCCGGTATCTTTTTCGGCAGTGTAAATCTGCTGTAAAATTTCGGAGGGAGACAGGTTCCGCACAAATCCCGCAATGGTAGAAGCACAGAACCGACAGCCCATCTTACAGCCTACCTGCGTTGAGATGCAAAGGCTGTTTCCGTAATGATATCGCATAAGCACACTCTCAATATAAGAGCCGTCCGAAAGAGCATATAAGTATTTTACCGTATTATCTATGTCAGATACAAGTCTTTTTTTAATTTTCAGTGAAGTTATGTAAAAATCATCTGCTAACACCAGCCTAAATTTGGTGGAAATGTTGGTCATTTTTTCGAAACTATCCACCCGATCGCAATGCAACCAGCGAAAAATCTGCTTAGCACGAAATTTCGGCGCTTCATGCTCTGTCATATAGTTCTCTAATTCTTGCAATGTATAGGATAAAATATCTTGTTTTTCCATTGAAGCACCACCACCTGCTTTTTGAATTTGGTTCATTCCTCGATTCGCTGAAAGCGTGCGAAAAAGAAGCCGTCCGAGCCGTTTTTATCGGGAAAGAGGGTGACCATTCCTTTGCCGTCTATTGCCGCATATCCGGTATTCTCGATTGGGAACAGACGATAATTTTTATGCTCCGCTAAAAATCGCTCTGCTGTTTTTTCGTTTTCCTCCAAGCTTAAAGAGCAGGTAGAATATAGAAGTACCCCTCCGCATTTCGGATATCGAGAAGCGTTTTGCAGGATAGAATACTGAATCTCCGGCAACCGTGTAAGCTCCTCGGGTTGTTTATATTTAATCTCCGGCTTCCGTCGAATGACCCCAAGCCCCGCACAGGGCAGGTCACATAATACGCGGTCGGCTCCGACAAGCTCGGGTAAAAATTGATTGGCATTTCCCGTTTTGGTCTTGATATTGCCGATAGACAGGCGCGCGGCACCGCTTTCAATCAGCTGTGTCCGCTTCGGATACAAATCAAAAGCTTCAAGCTGTCCGCTGTTTTCCATTAACAGTGCGTTGGTAAAGCTTTTTCCGCCCGGAGCGGCGCACAAATCCAAAATGCGTTCCCCTTTTTGCGGTGCAAGTGCAAGGCAACACAGCTGAGAGGCGATATCCTGAACATGAAAAAGCCCCTGCCGATAGGAAGGCAATTTCTCAATGTCTCCGCACTTTTCAATCGTAATGCAATTTCGGATGATCGGATGCAATTGCGCCGTTACCTTTTCTTCCCGCAATTGGCTCAAGAGCACTTCCGCAGTTGTTTTCAAGGTGTTTACCCGAATCGTAATCGGAGGTCTGCCCAAGGAATATGCCAAAATTTGTTTGGTTTGCTCCGCACCGTATTCCGACAGCCATTTCTTGGTCAGCCACTCGGGGCAGGAATAGCGAATCGAATAGTCATAAGATAAATTCGATTTGTTCGGGTATACGATTTGATTGCGGTCGCGGGTAAAGCTTCGCAAAACGGCGTTGATAAAGCTTTTTGCGCTCTTTTTGCGGCAATATTCCGCCAGCATCACGCTTTCATTCACTGCCGCCGAATCGGGAATCGCATCCATGAAAGCGAGCTGATAAATCCCCATTCGCAAAACAGATAAAATATCAAGCGAAATTTTATTCAATTTTAAATCGGAGTATTGCTGTATCACATAATCCAGCGTAATTTTCCGTTCCAAAACACCGTAGAATAAAGCGGTGACCAGAGAACGGTCTCGTGTCGACAGCTGACTTTGCGACAGCGCGGCTTTCAATGCCAGATTCGAATAAGCTTGTCCTTTTTCCGCTTTTATTAAAAGCGTCAAAGCGGTTTGTCGAGCAGTTTCCATATAGCGGCTATTCGCCGTATGCCTCCCTTGTTGTTTGTTTTTCCTCAATCTCTCCGTCTGCCGGTGATTGCCAACAATCTCAACAGATTTCCGATTGCTACCAGCAACGCTCCGACATAGGTCAAAGCGGCGGCGGTCAGTACCTTTTTGGCACCGTCATATTCTTCCCCGACCAAAATATTATCGTTTTTCAAGGTGGTCAGTGCTCTTCTGCTGGCATTAAATTCTACCGGCAGAGTAATAAACTGAAAAAATACCACCGCAATAAACAGAAAGATTCCGAGCGTAATCAGCGGCTCAAAAGAAAAAACAACGCCCAAAATCGCCAGCGGAAATGCCAAGGAAGAGCCGATATTGGTAATCGGAATCACGGCATTTCTGATTTTAATCGGAAGATACCCTTTACTGTATTGAATCGCATGGCCGACCTCATGTGCGGCAACGCCGATTGAAGCAACCGAAGTGCTGTGATACACCGACTCGGACAAACGTATCACATTGGTGCGCGGATCATAATGGTCGGTCAGATTTCCGCTTGTCATTTCGATTCTGACATTAAACAAACCGTTTTGGTCGAGGATTCGTCTGGCAACCATGACAGCGGTATTTCCCCCACGACTATAATATCCGGCATATTTGTGGAAGGTTGTTTTCACCTTAAACTGTGCCCATGCCGCAAAAAGCAAGGGCGGAATCACAAAAAGAATATAATAATAATCAAAATAGAAA
>CAZFQM010000026.1:4364-6204 GCA_964520995.1 uncultured Oscillospiraceae bacterium | reverse complement strand
AACGGCATGGTATTTCTTCCTTTCCGAAAAAAGATCGTTGTTCATTCTTTTATGATACAATATTTTTAAAAAAATATATATGATTATGAATGAACAATTTATGTCGGAATAAAGCCGGCTAACAATTGAAGTCGAAGCCGAGCGGAAGCTGTTTACCGCGTAGGAAATCGGTTGCCGGCATTTTTTTGGAGCCCTCTGCCTGAACCTCGGTCAATTCAATGGCTTTTCCGTCTCCGCAGCCGATGATAAAGCGTTTGTTGTCCAACAGAAGTCCCGATTGTCCGCTGTACTCCTCTGCTAACACCGAGCGATAAACCTTTAAGCGCTTTCCGTTGAGCATCAAATAAGCTGCCGGCCAGGAGGACAAGCCTCTGATCTGATTGTGCAGCTTCGCCGCAGGCTGAGAAAAATCCAGCTTTGACAGCTCCTTGCTGAGCATCGGTGCGTAACAGGATAAGCTGTCATCCTGTTTCTCGCGCGGCGCCTTTCCCTCGGCAAGCAGCTTGAGTGTTTCCAAAAGTGTTTCCGCTCCCAGCGCCGACAAGCGGTCATGCAATTCATCCGCTGTTTCATTCGGCAAAATCGGTATGCTTTTCTTCAAAATCATATCACCGGTATCCAATCCCTCCGCCATATACATGGTGGTGACACCGGTTTGCGTTTCTCCGTTGAGAATGCTCCACTGAATCGGTCCCGCACCGCGATATTTCGGCAGCAAGGAGGCGTGTACATTGATACATCCGTATCGTGGCAGTGTCAAAATATCAATCGGCAAAATTTTACCGTATGCAACCACCACGATAACATCGGGAGCAAGCTCCCGCAAAATTGACAATGCCTCACCGTCTTTTAAGGTAGCGGGTTGATAAACCGGAATTTGATGTTCTACTGCCAACTCCTTAACCGGCGGAAAGGTCATATGATAGCCTCTTCCTTTCGGCTTGTCCGGCTGTGTAAATACCGCAGCAACCTCATAGCCGTTTTGCAACAAAGCCTGCAACGGCAAAACCGCAAATTCGGGCGTGCCCATAAATACAACTTTCATTGCTGTCTTCCCTCCTTGCGCTGTCATCCGTTGACGTTCTGCATTTCCTTGACTAAATCCTTAAAGACAATTCCGTTTAAATGGTCAATCTCGTGGCAAAAGGCACGCGCCAGCAGCTCTTTTCCCTGGATAGTGAATTCCTTGCCGTTTCTGTCCTGCGCCTTTACCGTTACCTTGTTCGGTCGTATCACATTGCCGAATTCTCCCGGAAAGGAAAGACATCCCTCCGAGCCGTCCTGCTTTCCTCTTTGCGATACGATTTCCGGATTGATTAGCTCAATCAAGCCCTCCCCGATATCAATCACGACAACACGCTTCAATATACCGACCTGCGGTGCCGCCAAGCCGACTCCGTCCGCTTCATACATCGTTTCTTTCATATCATCAAGCAACTGCCACAAGCGTTCATCAAAGCTTGTAACCTCTCGACAGCGCTTTCTTAAAATTTCACTGTTTCCCTTTACAATTTCTCGCAGTGCCACAGCACTTCATCCCTTTCCGTTTCTTTAACTGATTTCTCCGTTAATATCCGCATAAAAGCTTATTTTCGCAAAAGCTTTCTCTCTTCCCGCGGCTTTCATGACGTTACTCAGCAACGCCTTAAACCTTTTATCCGCATGGCATTTTATGATAATGCGATAGCGATATTTTTTGTTCAGCCGATAAATATTTGCCTGATTCGGTCCCAACGCTTTCATCGGAATGCCGCTTTTTTCCGCCGAAATGCGCAGCATATCCATGAATCGCTCTGCCGCCTTTTTTACGCCCTCCGGTATCGTTCCGCTGAAGCCGATT
>CAZFQM010000026.1:0-4354 GCA_964520995.1 uncultured Oscillospiraceae bacterium | reverse complement strand
GCAAAACGGCGGATATAACAGCGCTTTTCGACTTTGGATTTCGTCATGATAAAAGCCGACATAATTCTGCTCAGCCGCGAAATTGATTACCGGATGCTCCGGTGTATAGGTTTGAATATAGGCTCTGCCTTTTTTATCGCCGCGCCCGCTCCGACCGACCACCTGGGTAATCAAAGAAAAGGTGCGCTCGCAGTTTCGATAATCGTTGGCATACAATGCCTGGTCGGCAGACAGCACCCCTACCAGCGTAACATTTGGAAAGTTTAAGCCCTTTGCAATCATTTGAGTGCCGATCATCATATCATATTCTCCCGAAGCAAAGCGAACGAAATTTTCCTCATAAGCATATCGGGAATAGGTTGTATCGGTATCCATCCGCAAAATTCTCGCGTCCGGAAAGAGACTTGCCAGCTCGTCCTCTACCCGCTGTGTGCCCAAGCCGCTCAGCTTAATATGCTCACCGCCGCACTCGGTACATCGATTGACATATTTTTGCGAATATCCGCAGTAATGGCACATCAAATGACCATTTGCTTTATGATAGGTCAATGCCACGCTGCAATTCGGACAGCTGATGACCGAACCGCAATCCATACAGGTCGCAAAAGTGTTATAGCCGCGCCTATTGAGCAACAAAATCGATTGTTCGCCATGTTGCAAATTATAGTAAAGCTCCTCCGCCAACACGCTGCTGATTCCCGAGTGATTATGCTTACGCTCTTCCTCTTTCATGTCAAGCAAATAGACATCGGGCAAGCCCGCATCGGTAAAGCGTTCCTTCAGCTCAAACAAATGATATTTCCCCTGCTGTGCCGAATAATAGCTGTCTACCGACGGTGTCGCCGACGCCAGCAGCAAGGTTGCTCCGTGATGAACACATCGCAGCTTTGCGACCTCTCTGGCATGATACCGCGGTGCACTGTCGGATTTATAAGAATATTCGCCCTCTTCATCGATAATGATGATACCGATTTGCTCGAGCGGAGCAAAAACAGCACTGCGGGTACCGACAACAATTTTCGCTTCGCCGCGCCGAATACGCTTCCACTCATCCAATCGCTCCCCCAAGGACAGGCTGCTGTGCATCACGGCGACCTGCTCTCCGAACAGCGAACGAAATTTCTGTACCATCTGCGGAGTCAGCGAAATTTCGGGCACCAGCATAATCGCTTGCTTGCCACGGTTGACAGTATCCTCTATCAATTTGATGAAAATTTGCGTTTTGCCGCTTCCGGTAACGCCGTACAGCAGTGCGACATTCGCTTCCTCGGCGGCGGCAAGCTGCCGGATTCCGTGATAGACCTTCTGCTGTGCAACAGATAAGGAGATTGCCCCCAAGGCTTCCGATTCCGACGGTTGCTTATTCGGATTGCGATAGACCTCCCGTTCAAAATATCGGATGACCTCTTTTTTTCGGAGCGTTTTCAGCACAACCTCGGTCAGACCACACAAATAGCAGACTTCTTTAACCGAGCCGACCCCGACCTCCTCCAGCAAGCTGACGACCGATTTTTGCTTAACGGACAATCCGGTCAGCTTATCTTGATAATCCTCCTGCAAGCGTACCATCCGAATGGTTTCATCCGAAACTCTTTGTTTGATATGATTTTGTTCCTCGATGAGCCCTTTATCCAGCAAGGCTTGCACAATCTGCTTTTTCTTGGCATTGGATTTCGTTTCCAGAAATGCATCAATCTGCCGTTGTGTTTGCGCCGTTTTCAAAAACATTGCCAAATTACGTTCCTCGGGAGAAAGCTCGGCAAGCTCCTGCTCCTCCAGCCTTTTTGTCAACTGATAGCTGGGGCTGATATCGACATTGACGCCGATTGGCAGGATCGCCTTAATGGCATCATAGTAGGTACAAAAGGTATTGCGAACCAAAAAACGGGCGATGCGAAACATTTCGGGCGTAAAAATCGGTTCGGTGTCAATCAAAGCGTGAACCGATTTATATCCGACCTGTTCTTCGCAAAACGGCGTCAACTCGAACACCATTCCCTGCACCTTTTTATTTCCCTTGCCGAAAGGCACCAGCACACGGCAGCCGACCCGAATATCATCGGATAATTCCTCCGGAATCAAATAGGTAAAAAGCGTGTCAAAATGATAGGCGGTTTTATCCACGGCAACCAGTGCGGTCATTCTTCTGAGCACGATTTATCATATCCTTTGCATCGGAATATTTGGTCAAAGTCCGAATTATTCGATATCATCTCCGATACCGGGAGTCTCAATCAGCTTATACTCTCCCTTTGCAAATTGCTCTACTGCGATTTGCACCGGTTTTTCTACAATAATCTCTCCGTTCAATTCTGCCTCGGAAGCGATATCTCTTGCTCTTTTGGCAACAGCCATTACCAAGGAATAGTAGCTTTCATTGCTCTTTAAAATATCTGTTACAGCCGGTTTGTGCATCATAATAATAATCCTCCCATTGTTTTATGTGTAAAGCAAATATACTTTACAGTGTTATTCTGCTTCTTTTGTTGTTACAATATTATCAATCACTGAGCGCATCCGCTTTGAACGAAGCTTTTCCGCCTCCATAATCGATAAAATTTGATGAGCGGCTTCCGACACGGTATCATTCACCACCGTATAGTCATACTCCGCAGCATATTTCATCTCCTCGGTCGATTTGGCAAGCCGTTTATAAACGGTTTCCGCGTCCTCGGTGTTTCGATCAATCAATCTGCGGCTCAACTCCTCTAAGCTTGGCGGCAGAATAAAAATCAATATCGCTTCCGGATATTTTTTCTTTACCTGCAAGGCTCCTTGCACTTCAATTTCCAGGATGACATCCTTTCCCTCTTGGCAGCGGCGAATAACCGCTTCTTTCGGCGTTCCGTAATAGTTTCCGCAGTAATTCGCGTGCTCCAGCATTCCGTCTTTTGCCAGTTGCTCTTCAAACTGCTCCTTGGAAAGAAAATAGTAATGTTGACCGTCTATTTCTCCGTTACGAGGGGAACGAGTGGTTGCCGATACAGACAAAAAGATATTTTCGTTTCTGTCCAACAATTCTCGCACAACTGTTCCTTTTCCACACCCGGAGGGACCGGATAATACATACAGCAAGCCTTGTTTATTCTTCATTTTCGTCGTCATCCTCATCTTCATCGTGGTCTACAATTCTGTTTGCTACGGTTTCCGGCTGAATCGCCGACAAAATAACATGGTCACTGTCGGTAATCAATACCGCACGGGTGCGTCGTCCATAGGTCGCATCGATCAAGGCACCTTTATCGCGTGCATCCTGAATGATTCGCTTAATCGGAGCCGACTCCGGACTAACAATGGCAATCAATCGATTTGCGGAAACCATATTTCCGAATCCAATATTTATCAGCTTCATCTTGACAGGCATTTGACCTTAGCCGTAAATGCCTTTTTGCACCTTCTTCCGTTTTTTCATAAGTCTTGCTACTCGATATTCTGGATTTGTTCTCTGATTTTTTCGATATCCGCTTTGATATCAACCACCAGTTTGGTAATCTCCACATTCTGCACCTTTGAACCGATGGTATTGGTTTCACGGTTAAATTCCTGAATCAAGAAATCAAGCTTTCTGCCGACCGGCTCGGGAATTTCCAGCAATTGACGAAATTGTGAAATATGACTCCGCAGACGTACCGTTTCTTCATCAACGGCAACCTTTTCGGCAAAAATTGCGGCTTCGGTTAAAATACGTTGTTCATCAATATTTTTATCTTGCAAAATCTCGGTTAGCTTTCGGAACAATCTCTCTCGATAATCCTCTGCCATGTGAGAAGCCTTTTCCTCAATCACGCCGACCGCATTCTCTATCGACACAATCCTGGAAAGCAGATCCTCCTTTAGCTTGCTTCCTTCGGTTTGGCGCATTGCAACAAAGCTGCTTACCGCTTTGCGGGTAACCTCCTCCACCGCTGAAAGAATCGCTTCTTCATCCTCTTCCTTTTTACGAATGGTAAATACATCATTCAATTGAAGCAGGTGGCTGAGCTTTAAATCATCGGTTACATTTAATTCCGTAGCAGAGGCACGCAGGGTATCCAAATAATTTTTTGCCAGCGTTACATTGACCGCCACCTCCGAATCGGGCGCGTCAACATTGTAAATCGCTACATTGACCTCTACCTTTCCGCGTGAAATACTCTTTTGCAATACCGATTTAATCCGTTCCTCAATATAGCCGTAGGTTCTCGGTACCCGCGCATTGAATTCGAAAAAGCGATGATTGATTCCCTTTATCTCAACGGTAATATCCTTGTTGCCGATGACCTCCTGTGCTCTTCCGTATCCGGTCATACTGCTAATCATGAATAATCCTCCTCGTATAATAAAGTAGTAGTTTTTAGGGTCCTCTCCAAGGACC
>CAZFQM010000025.1:0-11100 GCA_964520995.1 uncultured Oscillospiraceae bacterium | reverse complement strand
GCTTCGAATTTATCCGAAAAAGCTGAAAAAAGCAGAGAAGAAAGCAATGAAAAAGACGGTTCGTGATATAAAAAAAGAGCAGCGCGTGATTCATTCCGAGGAGACAGCCGAGAAAGCTACTGTGAATCCGAAGAAAAGCGACAGGCAGCCGGAATCCTCTGCCGCCGATGCACCGAAGTTGAAAACAGAGGAAAGAAGCCTGAAAGAAACCTTCTTTTTAATAGTAGACATTATTCGCTCATTGGTTCGTCCCACTCGATTTTTGCTGCGGCAGCTGCAAATTACCGATTTGTCGCTCCATGCCGTGGTCGGTGGAGAAGAACCCGACGAAACGGCGATTCGCTTCGGGCATTGGAATGCGGCGGTATACGGCGGGCTTGCGACCTTGAAAAATTTCTTGCGGATAAAATGTAAAAAAATCAATATTGCCGTCGATTTTACTTCGCCCGAAACAGAACTTCGGGCAGAGGGCGTTTTAAAGCTTCGGGTGTTTGCGGCGATATGGGCGGTGCTCAGTATGCTTTTCAATCTTTTGGTAAATACTTTAAAAAGAGCAAAAGAGGAGGAGCAACCGCTTCATCAGACAGAAAGAAAGGCGGCAGCTTAGCCGTCCGAGATAGAATATAAAAACAGGAGGCTGTTACAATGAACGAAAACAGGCAGGAACATCCGATTCAAGGGATGATGGGCACGGCAATGCAGAAGATTCGGGAAATGATCGATGTCAATACCATTATCGGTGATCCCATTACCACGGCGGACGGCACCGTTATTATTCCGGTTTCAAAGGTGTCTTTCGGATTCGGCTCCGGTGGCTCCGATTGGCCGAATAAAAACACAACCAAGGATTTATTCGGCGGCGGTGCAGGTGCGGGAATTTCCATCAATCCGTTGGCTTTTTTGGTGGTTTCCAACGGAGAGGTGAAATTATTACAGATGTCCTTAAGCACCAATACCGCCGACAAAATGGTAAATATGGTGCCGGAGGTAATTGATAAAATTTCGGATTTGGTATCGGGAGCTTCCCAAAAAGAGAAAAAGAGCAAGGATAAAGAATAAATCACAAATAAATACAAGCTTTGATTGCATAAGTATTAACGGATAGAACGAAGGCAATTCTGCTTCGGTTGCTTGGCTTTGTCGGTGAGCGAAAGTGAACAACAATTCACATATCTGTCGATGTTATCTTGATTTTGACAGTTTGAAGTGAATTTTACTTCACGAATGCTTGCGGAAAGGATGACCGCTTTTATGATGCAAAAAAAGCTTTTTCTTTGTCTGGCTGTAACGCTTTTCTTCTTTTTCACGCAATCTTTCTTTCAGACGGCAAGAGCCGATGGATTATCGGTTTCCGCAAAAGCCGCCGTTTTGATAGAGGCAGACACGGGCAGGGTGCTGTTTGCGAAAAACAAGGATATGCAATTGCCGATGGCGAGCACCACTAAAATTTTGACCGCCTTAATCACATTGGAGCATGACGGCTTGGATGATTTTTTTGTTGTCGATGCGCAGGCAATTCAAGTAGAGGGCTCATCAATGGGATTGACTGTCGGTGACAGTGTGACGTTGCGCACCTTGGCATATGGAATGCTGCTTGCCTCCGGGAATGATGCTGCAAATGCGGCGGCGGTACGGATTGGCGGAAGTATTTCCGCCTTTGCCGATATCATGAATCAACGGGCAGCGGCAATCGGCATGAAAAATTCTCATTTTGTGACACCGTCCGGCTTGGATGATGAGCAGCATTATTCCACGGCACAGGATATGGCAACGCTTGCGGCGGTTGCATTAAAAAATCATGCCTTTCGGGATATTTGCTCTCGCAATATCGCAAAGGTGGAATTCGGAAATCCCCCGTATGAACGGTGGCTGAAAAATCATAACCGGCTGCTGAATGAATACAAGGGAGCTATTGGGGTCAAAACCGGGTTCACCAAAAAATCGGGGCGCTGTTTGGTTTCGGCGGCAGAAAAAAACGGCGTGACCTTAATTGCGGTGACCTTAAATGCACCGAATGATTGGCAGGATCATACACGGATGCTTCATTACGGCTTTGAAGAGGTAAAGCCGATTGCCTATTCGGTGCCGTACGAGAAGATAAAGTTGAAGATTGTCGGCGGAAAGGTTGATACTGTGGGAGTGGTGCCGCTTACTCTGACAACAGTTAACGTGGAGCCCGACCGCTTAAAGGACATCAGTGCAAAAGTGCTGATTGAGCCTTTCTATTATGCGCCGCTCAAGGCGGGAGATATCGTCGGGCGGATTGCGCTTTCTCTTGACGGGAACGTGATTGAGGAGGTCACGCTGATTGCCGCCGAGGATGTGCAGCGGAACATTACCGAGGTAAAATATTCCCTATGGGATAAAATAAAGCTGTGGCTTGTGGAATGGAAAAATCGAGTAGCTCGTTATATCGGCGGCTTGTTGTCACAGTAGCCTACAGAAGCACCAATAAAATAAAGGAATGGTCATAATCATGGAAAAAATAAGAGTTCAGAAGCTAATCGCAGACAGCGGCTACTGTTCCCGCCGAAAAGCGGAGGAGCTGATTGAAAGCAAGCAGGTAAAGGTGAACGGGAGACTTGTTTCACTGGGAGATAAAGCATTGCCGAAGGATGTGATTACCGTTTCGGGCGAGCATCTGTACATCAACCGAAAAAAGCAATATACTTACATTATGCTTCACAAGCCGCGCGGGTATGTCACCACGATGTCGGACGAAAAAGGCAGACGATGTGTGGCAGATTTAATTGCCGATATCGACGCACGACTTTTCCCAATCGGACGGCTGGACGTTAATTCGGAGGGATTATTGCTGTTTACCGATGACGGAAATTTTGCAAATGACCTCATGCATCCGAGCCGACACGTTTCAAAGACTTATCGTGTTACGGTACGTCCCGATATTAACGACGAACAGCTGGTACGATTGACAGAGGGCGTCGAAATCGACGGGCGGCAGACCGCCCCGGCAGAGATACGGGTACTGACAAAGGAGCCGAACCGTGTTGTTATGGAAATGATTATACGCGAGGGAAGAAATCGACAAATTCGTAAAATGTGTGAAGCGGTCGGCTTGGAGGTTGCACGGTTGAAGCGGACGGCAATCGGCCCGTTAAAGCTCGGAATGCTCAAGCCGGGTGCTTATCGAGAGCTGACAAAGGAAGAGCTGAAAGCGATTCGCAATGCGATTGTGAAAGCCGATAAGCGTGAAAATGCCGTGGAAGCATAACCGAAGGAGGAAAAAAGCTTATGTTGGAAATGAAGCGGATGCAGGACGGAGAGCAAAAAACAGCTTTTTTGGCGCGCTTGGGGGTAAACGGCACCGAGGCTTTTGTCTATGTCGCCTATGACGGAGAAGAGCAGATAGGCTATGCCGTATTTGAAAATATTGCGGGAAAAATCACCGTTACCCATGCGGAATATGCGGATGAGGATTTGTTGGACGGATTGATTCGCTCGGGGATGGCTTGGATGGATGATTGCGGTTTTTCCGAGTTGCATTTTTCGGAGCGATTGGATACCGAGCTACTGAAAAAATTGTATTTTATCACCGATAAATCAAATTATGTAAATTCGGTCGGGGATTTCTTAAAAAGTTGTAAAAAATGTAGAATGTAGTGACGATTGCCTTGTTATTTAATTAACGATAGTGTATAATGTAGTTTGATTTAGTCTGTGATGCCGTTCGGTCGGCAGGATAAATCAACACGGGATTGCCAAGGCTTTGAGGGCGGTTTGCAGTTGTAAAAAAGCAAGGGCAATTTCCCATCGGAATGATTATCAATAAAATGGAGGAATATCAAATGAGCCTGGAGAGCAAAAGACAGCAGCTTGCGGATTTTAACGCAAAAGCGGCTGCTGACAATGATGCTAAAAAGCGCTTAATCACTCTGTTCGATCCGGACACCTTTGTGGAGACGAATGCATTTGCGATGGCAAATGACGTCCCTTGCGGAGTTGTTACCGGATTCGGATATGTGGACGGCAATCCTGTTTATGCCTTTGCACAGGATAATTCGGTGGATGGCGGTGCTGTCGGACGAATTCATGCCGAAAAAATTAAAAAGGTGTACGAATCGGCTTCCAAAACCGGTGCTCCTGTTGTAGCTGTTTACGATTCTAAGGGCGCCAGATTGAATGAGGGCTTTGATGCACTGGCCGGCTACGGTGAAATGCTCGCGCTGTCCAATAATCTTTCGGGCGTTGTTCCTCAGATTGCTGTTGTATTGGGAACCTGCGCCGGAGTAAGTGCCATGCTCGCTTGCGGTGCCGATTTTGTTGTCATGTCCGAAAAGGCAGAGCTGTTTATGACGGCTCCCTTTGTGGCAAAGGCAAACGGAGAATCGGTTGACCATGCAGGTACTGCCGCTTATGCCGAAAAGTGCGGCGTTGCTCATCTTGTTTGCCAAGATGACAATGATGCGCTGATGCAGACAAGAGCGTTGCTCTCGTTACTGCCCATTAACAATCTTTCGGCGGTGCCTCAGTTTGAATATGAAGAGAATCCGACAGGGGCAGAGACCTTGTTGCAATATATGACAAAAGAGGAGCCCTGCACCTGCAAGGCGGTAAAAGCAATTGCCGATGCTACCGAATTGGTCGTGCTTCAAAAAGAATTCGGAAAAGGCGCATTCACCGCATTGGGAACCTTGGGAGGCAGCACGGTCGGCTTTGCGGCTACAAAGGGAAAGAAGCTGACAGCCGATGACAGTGCAAAGCTTGCACGCTTTGTCAGAACCTGTGATGCTTTTTCGATTCCGGTTATCACCTTGGTGAATACAGACGGCTTTGTTCCGTCCGCCGAGGCAGAGCTTGCGGGCAGCATTCGTGAAAGCGCAAAGCTTGCACACGCTTATGCAGAGGCAACCTGCCCGAAGATTGCGTTGATTACAGGCGATGCAATCGGAGCCGCTTATATTGCTCTGGCGGGAAAAGGCGCCAATGCCGATATGGTTATGGCTTGGCCGTCTGCTGTGATTTCCGCGATGGCTCCGGAAGCTGCAGTGGAAATTTTGTGGCATGAAAAGCTGGTCGGTTTGGACAAGAACGGCAGAGAGCAGCTGGTTGAGGAGTACAAGGATACCTTGGCATCTCCTTTTGAGGCCGCGAAAAACGGTTATGTCGATCAAATCTTTGAGCCGGATCAAACGCGTACTTATTTGATTGCCGCATTGGATATGCTCAGCGGAAAACGCGTCAGCAAGATGCCGAAAAAGCACGGAAATATGCCGCTTTAATGCGCATGATGTCATATAAATAAAATATGGAGGTTCATAAAAATGAGAAGATTTAATATATCGGTAAACGGCAATACTTATGATGTAGCGGTAGAAGAGGTCGGAGCTTCCGGCGCTTCTGTTGCTCCCGCACCCGTTGCAGCTCCCGCTGCTGCACCTGCTGCTCCGGCGGCTCCGAGTGCTCCCGCTGCTGCGCCTGCTGCTAAGCCGGCAGCTGCTACAGCAGGAACCAAGGTTCTTTCTCCGATGCCCGGCACAATCGTAAACGTTAATGTTTCGGTCGGTGACACCGTAAAAGAGGGACAGGTTGTTATGATTTTAGAGGCAATGAAGATGGAAAACGATATCGTTGCCGTTTGTGACGGTACGGTTGGCTCTGTTGCTGTCAAAAAGGGCGATACGGTTGAGTCCAATGACCTGCTGTTGACCATTCAGTAATATCGGTCCTATTGTTCGGAAAGAAATACTTGGAGAAAGGAATTGTGTTTCTGAATCGCTTTTCACAGAAATACAAGGTTGTTATCATGGCAAAAGTAAAAATTACCGAAACGGTTTTGCGTGATGCTCATCAATCTTTGATTGCCACACGTATGACCCTAGATGAAATGCTTCCGATTCTCAGTGAGATGGACAAGGTAGGATATTATTCCGCTGAGGTTTGGGGCGGTGCTACATTTGATTCCTGCCTTCGCTTCTTGGATGAAGATCCCTGGGAAAGATTGCGCGTCATTCGCAAAGAGATGCCGAATACCAAATTGCAGATGCTGTTCCGCGGTCAGAATATGCTCGGATATCGGCATTATGCTGATGATGTGGTAGAATATTTTGTGCAAAAAAGCGTTGCGAATGGAATTGACATTCTGCGTATTTTTGATGCGCTCAACGATATTCGCAATTTGGAAACCGCAATCAAAGCGACCAAAAAGGAAAATGCACATCTGCAGGCGGCTATTTCCTATACCACCAGCCCGGTACACAATAATGAATATTTTGTTCATTATGCAAAGCAGCTGGAGGATGCGGGTGCGGATTCGATCTGCATTAAGGACATGGCAGGCTTGTTGACACCTTATAATACCTATGAGCTGGTAAAGGAGATTAAATCGGCTGTTAAGGTTCCGGTTCAGGTGCATACACACTATACCTCCGGCTTGGCATCGATGGTTTTAATGAAAGCAGTAGAGGCAGGCGCCGATATTATTGACACTGCAATGTCTCCCTTGGCAATGGGAACCTCCCATCCCGCAACCGAATCAATGGTAGCGGCATTTCAGGGCACAGAGCAGGATACCGGCTTGGATCTCAAGCAGCTGAATGTGGTACGGAAGCACTTTGCGGAGCTTCGTGAAAAATATCTTGCGAACGGCTTACTGAATCCGAAAATGCTCGGCGTAGACGCAAATACGCTGTTGTATCAGGTTCCGGGCGGTATGCTCTCCAACTTGGTTTCCCAGCTGAAGCAGGCGGGAAAAGAGGACAAGCTGGATGAAGTTTTGATGGAAGTGCCGAACGTTCGTAAGGACGCAGGCTATCCGCCGTTGGTTACACCGTCCTCTCAGATTGTCGGAACGCAGGCTGTGTTTAATGTCATCATGGGCGAGCGCTATAAAATGGTGACCAAGGAATTCAAGGGCTTGCTGCGCGGCGAATACGGAAAAACGCCGGTACCGGTTGATCCCGAATTCCGCAAGCAGATTATCGGGGATGAGGAGCCGATTGATTGCCGTCCTGCCGACCTGCTTAAACCGGAACTAGAGACCTTGAAGAAAGAATGTGCGGAGTGGACAGAGCAGGAAGAGGACGTTTTGAGCTATGCACAGTTCGGTCAGGTTGCAACGAAATTCTTTGAAAACAGAAGAAATAAAGAATTAGGCATTGATGCCGACCATGTAGATAAGGTCAACAAGGTACATCCGGTTTAAGCTTTTGACAAAAGAGGAGTATAGAAAAATGAAAAAGATAATTGCTTTATTATTAGCGGGACTCATGGCGGTTGTAATGGCTTCTTGCGGCAAAGACAGGGTAAGCAATCTGCCGACCTCTTCGGAGGCAGGTAGCTCCGAAAGCGAAGCTTTGGTTGATGTAAGCAGTGAAAGCAGTTCTTCCGAAGCAACGATTGCGGCTTCAAGCAAGCCGTCTGCCACTTCCGATACTGCCGTTGCGAAAAATGTTCTTCGGGGTGACGGCTATACGATGAAGATTCCGAACGGCTGGAAGCAGCAGGACAACGCCGATGTGACAATGTTGGTTCCCGAGGATTATCCGACGGTTGCCGATAACATCACGGTCGTTAAAACGGACAAGGATGTTCTGTTTTCCACCTACACCAAGGACTCCTTCGAGAGCAGCTATAAAACCATATTTGAAAATTTCAAAATTGATACCTTTGAAAAAATAACGGTAAACGGTTGCTCCACGATCCGTATGTCTTATAACGTAACCATGAGCGGATTAACAATGAAGCAAGAGCAGTACATCTTGGACGGACCGAATTGTTGCATGGCGGTTACCTTTACCGCTATCTCAAATGACCTTTCGGCAATTGCCAAGGAATGTGTACAATCCATTCAATTTTCATAAAATACATTTTGAACCGACCTGTCGAATCATCGGCAGGTCGGTTTGTTACATAAACCGAACAGAATGACAAATAATAAAGGTGCATCTTGCTTTATCATAATAATCGGAATTATAACGATGATTACCAATCGTCGGAAAGGGGAAATAAAATGAAAAAGGGTCTCATTTTGACCGTTGCGGCAATTGCAATCATGTCCTTTGCCGTCGGATGCACCAAAACCAAGGACGATATCAAGTCGGACATGCAATCTGCCGGTGATGCTGTTTCAAAGGTGGTCAGCGAAGCCGGCGGAGTAGTCTCCGAGGCAAAGGACAAAACGGAAAGTATCATTTCCGATGTGATCAGTAACATGAAATAACAATCTGAGGGATATTCCAATTGCTCGGAATATCCCTCAGATTGTCAGTAGGCTTATTCGTTACGGTTTTGTTCATTTGCTAAATTTGCAAAAATGTGGTAGAATAGAAACGAAGTTAAAAAATCAGCAAGCGATTTTTGAAATCGGACACGTTTTTCGTGATGAACAAACGAAAATCAATGGTGAGATGATTGCTTGCGGGAGGGTAAGCTTATGACACTGCAAAATATGATTGATTCGGTAGATCGTATTGTTTTTTTCGGCGGTGCGGGGGTCTCTACCGAAAGCGGCATTCCCGATTTTCGGAGTACCGACGGAATCTATCATCAAAAATACCCTTATCCGCCCGAAACCATTCTAAGTCACACCTTTTTTCAATCGTATATGAAAGAGTTTTATGACTTTTACCGAGAAAAGATGCTGTATTTGGATGCTAAACCGAATGCCGCACATATCAAGCTTGCCGAGCTGGAAAAAGCAGGAAAGCTGACCGCTGTGATTACTCAAAATATCGACGGCTTGCATCAGCAGGCGGGAAGCAAACAGGTGTTTGAATTACACGGCTCGGTGCATCGAAATTACTGTCAAGCTTGCGGAAAATGCTATGATGCCGATTACATCAAAAACAGCGTTGGTATCCCTCATTGCAGTTGCGGCGGCATATTGAAGCCGGATGTGGTTTTGTATGAAGAGCCCTTGAATGACCGTGTGGTTCAAGGCGCTGTTCATGCAATAGAAAATGCCGAGATGATCATTGTCGGCGGAACCTCCTTAAACGTTTACCCGGCGGCAGGGCTGCTTCGCTATTTTAACGGTAAATATTCCGTGATTATCAATCGTGACAGTACATCGGCGGATCGCTCGGCAAGCTTGGTGATTTCGGAGGATATCGGCAGGGTGTTGTCCGAAGTTAAAATTTAATTTGCATTTTTCCTATCGGTGTGTTATAATGAAGATAAAGCACGATGCGCTTTATCTTCATTGAAACGCTGCTCGCTCCGCTGCGCAAGAAGTATGCGTTTGAATAGCCTCTAATAGCAGAGGTTTACTAACATCCTGTAGCGGTAATTTAAATTTGAATAGGACAGTTCGTGACCATCCTGTCCGTTATCAAAAAAACTATGGAACACAGCTGTTGCTTTTTTATAAAGTAACCCTGTACCGATGGCGCCGAGAGCGTCTTTTTTTATGTCCGTAAAAGGATATCGGCAGCTGTCAAATAAAGCAAAAGAAAAGAGAAAAGCAAACTATGAGAAATGAAATCTTACTCCTTATCAGTCTATTGGTTGTTTACGGAATGGTATTGTTGTGGCATTGCCTTTTTGGAAAAAAAGGCTTGTATTGCTGGACGGTGTTGGCAACAATCGCGGCAAATATTGAAGTAATGATTTTGGTAGACGCTTTCGGTATGGAGCAAACGTTGGGCAATGTGCTGTTTGCCTCCACCTTTTTGGCAACCGACATTTTGAGTGAGGTCAACGGGAAAAAATCAGCGAATACAGCGGTTAACATCGGAATTTTGACCTCGCTGTGTTTCCTTGTCATTTCTCAATCCTGGCTGTTATATCTGCCGAATGCCAATGACAGAATATTTGACGGGATCAAAACGGTCTTTTCCAATACACCGCGCATTATGATTGCCGGCTTGGTGGTATATGTCATCGTTCAAAAGTTTGACGTTTGGATGTATCATATGTGGTGGCGGCTGACCGAAAAGCGTTGTGGGGACAGTAAGCGCTTTTTATGGCTGCGGAATATCGGTTCTACGCTGTTATCCCAGCTTCTGAATGCCGTGTTATTTAATTTCATTGCTTTTGTCGGTGTTTATGACATGAAAACACTGCTTCAGATTATCGCGGTCAGCTATCTGATTTTTGTTGTAACCAGCCTTGCAGATACGCCGATTGTCTATTTGGCACGCTATTTTTCGGAAAGAAAAGAACAGAAAGCGCAGTAACAGGCTTATCCGGGATTGAAATAGCCGCCCTCCATCAGTGAGACATAATCGGAGGGGGAAACGATGATATGATCAAGCAATCGAATTTCGCAGGTTTTCAATGCTTTGTAGATGTCGTTTGTCACACAGATATCGGCATTGGAGGGGATAGCCAAGCCCTGCGGATGATTGTGTGCGACGATGATATTGGCGCAGTTACAGGAAAGTGCGGTTTCGACAATTTTGCGCACACTGATATGCGCCGAGGTAATCGTTCCCTCAAATAATTTTTTGCAGGACATCACCTTGCAGGTGTTATCCAAGCAAATGACATAGAATTCTTCGTTTATTTTGCCCCGAAAGAACGGTTTGATGTATTGACCGATATCGCGGGAATTTTTTAAAACCGCCGTCTGATCCAGCTTGTCAAGCTCGTATTTTCGAAAGATTGCAGGCATCAGCTTCATTAAAACGGCGGCATTTTCGGTCATTCCCTTTATTTTCAGCAGTTCCTCAAAGGGAGCATCAAAGGCGGCGGAAAAGCTGCCGAAGGTGTTTATCAGCTCGTGAGCAATCGGATTGGTGTCTTTTTGAGGGATTCCGAAAAAAAGCAGAATTTCAAGTGCGTTGTGCGGCTCGAATTGATCCAACCCGTCGGATAGAAAACGTTGCTTTAACCGTTGTCGATGTCCTTTATGCACTGACGTTTTTTCGTTCTGCGGCATAGCAAAATCTCCTTATCAAAATATAGTAACCTCTTATGATAATTATAATATATTTTAAATTATAACGCAAAACAATTTATTTGAAAAGTCCTATATTCAAAATTTTATTTTTATGTTATAATGAAAATAAAGCACGATGCGCTTTATTTTCATTGAAACACTGCTCGCTTCGCTGCGCAAGTGGTATGTGTTTGAATAAAAAGCGAAGCACGATGCGCTTTATTTTCATTGAAACACTGCTCGCTTCGCTGCGCAAGTGG
>CAZFQM010000024.1:0-12103 GCA_964520995.1 uncultured Oscillospiraceae bacterium | reverse complement strand
GCCAAGATATCGATAATCGTATAAACAACACAAACCTTGATCTGTGCGCCAATCATCGGAAAAGTAATTTTCCAAAAAAATTCCCACTTGTTACAGCCCTCAACCTCTGCCGCTTCATAAAGAGAGGGAGAGATTTCCTGCATTCCCGCCAGCAAAATGTAAATCTGCATTCCGCTTGATTTCACGATGTCATATAGTCCCGCAATGGCACTGCTGATTAAATCAACCAGCTGAGAGGGCAGATTGACCTGTGTCAGCAAAGCGGAGATTTCCATTCCCGCATCTGCGGACAAGCCGATATCCAGCTGTCTGGACTCTTCGACGATGCCCATAATACCGGTTGAGTTTTCCACCGAGGCAATCACGCCGGTTGCCAAAATGACCGGGACAAAAAAGATGATTCTGGCAACACCCCGCCCATGGAACTTGGTATTCAAAACGCTGGCAACAAACAAGCTGAAAATCAAAATAACCGGTATGTCGGTAACAAAGCTTTTCACACTCGAAACAAGATAGGGCACAAAATGAGGGTCTGTGTCAAAAGCCTCCTCAAAGTACTTCATTCCCACATAGCTTAACGTATAGCCCTCGTTGCTCAACACGATATCGTTTATCGCAAAACGAAAGGTTTGAACCAGGTTTGGGATAAACACCAATACCAACCCCAACAGCAACGGAAAGACGAAAAAATATCCCGATATCGCTCGCCGTTGTAACAAATGACTCTTATTTTTTCGTTTCATACCGTTCCCTCCGTTACCGTTCCGTTTTGCACCATCACAAAGCCTTTTGCCGGAATATTTCTTTCCCCGACGGTCACCGCCTGTTGATTATAATTCACAAAAATCTGCACGCCGTTTTCAAATTCGGAGCGATAAACCCGCTTGGAAAGCCGTTCATGGAAAATAAATCGGCTTGAAGCAACCGCAGAGTAAACCTCCTTGACGAAACGGTATCGCTCAATCACTTTATCAAGCTGCTGTCGGCTGCTCAAAGAATAATAATGCTGTCCGTATTTAGTCGTGCCGAGCTGTATCTCATCCTCGGTGCACAAGGTAAAAGATAATCCCGCACCATACTCCACCGCTCTCAGGCAGGCTTCCTCGGGGTCGGCGGCAAGATTGACCGAAACGCCGGTATAAGGAATATATCCGTGGATGACCATTTGATAAAACGGTACGCTTTCGCTGCTGACATCATATTCGGAGGAGGTCATCGGCATATTGTCAATCCGTGACAGTGCGGAAAGAGTATATCGATTGCCGACATCGGAAAGCACCGAGCGGGTCGCAGCAGCCGTTTGGAGACACTGTTGCAGGCTTTCCGCCGTTTTAACACGATCGCTGCCGCTTTTTACGCTGTAATCCCCTGTCAGCAGATATCCTGCCGATTGATAGGAAACGCCGATATCTGCTTGGTCGGGCAGCTTTTGATTTAAGCTATCCAAAAAATTTGAAGCAATCTCGGTAAAGCGAGCAGGTGTCACGATATACCGGCTCAATGCTCCGCCGACAAGTTCCTTACTGACCGGGTCATGTGTTCGCACCACGGCAACTTTTCGACTTAAACTTCGTGCCGAATCCGCTTTTGCCGAAAAACGATCGAAGATTCCGTCATCATATACCACCTGGAAATCCGCTTCCAAGTAAAGCTTCCCGTTTGAAAGCTTTTGTCGCAATGCCACTAGCTCATCTATCGTTCCGAGCTTATTGTTCAGAGAAAAGCGGTCATTTAATCGATGTGCCAGCCCGGCGGCGCCGTATCCCTGCAAGCGTATGGTAGTATTGGAAATGCCGTTGTCCGCCATTTTATCCAGGTCGGCGGAAATTTCCGACAATTCGGACAGGGTCAGCTGCCGCTCATAGGGAATCCCCAAAAAGGAAGCTTCCTCGGTGACAAAGCCCCAGTAATTCAAAAGAAGACCCGATGAGGTATCGCGTTTTGTCAGTTGCTTGGCAGATACCAGGTATTCACGATAATAAGCCGCCATATCTCCATAGTCAACCTGTTCATCGGACAAGCAGGCATAGCGTATTTTTGGGCTTTCGGCAAGCCGCTGCTTGCTGTACAGGTTAAAGGACAAGATGTCGCGATCCGCACCGATATCGGTCGTATCCATCTCCCTGGTATGAAAAGCCGCATAAATATGATTTTGCGGGCTGGAGTCGGAAACGGTTTCCGCCATAACCTCCGCAGCCTCTTCCCCGTCCTCAATGACAGCAAACAAGCCGTGGTTCCCGAAAGAAGCACCGAAAACCGGCAGGCACGCCTGCTGCTCCAACGCGGAGATTGACTTTTTCTCCTTGGTGGCATCGGCGCCGTATATCCGCTGTTGATAAGCGTTTCCGCCTTGATTAAAGGCAATCAGTGCACCACTTCCGTCCGGAACCAGAAAATATCCATCCGTTTCCGAGCCGGTCGAGCCGAAATACTCAAGAAATGCAATCTGCTGAAGCGTAAATTGTTCGGAGCTTTCGGTTACCTTATCCATCAAAATGCGGGCGCTGAAGCCGTCCTCCTCAAGGGAATACTCTATCGGTATCACAAAGCCCGCCTCGTCGGATTGCTCCTCGGAGATATTTAAGCGAGCAAGCTCCTGCCGATACTGCTCCCGAGTATATCCGTACAGCTGCATATATTCATCAATCTCAATCCGATTCAGATCATCCACCGTATCCTTGATGATATAAAGCGCTTGGGTTGCCAGCGCCGGATAGCGCTCCTTCATTGCCGAATACTCTTCGTCTGCCTGCTCCGGCGTATACAACTCGTAATACCTTTTCAAGCGGCGAAGCTGACTACTGCTGAAGCACTCCGCCGTGCAGAGCTTTTGCTCAAAAAATTCCTGTGTAAACATCTGCGGGGTCAGCAGCTTTCCGTTGGCATTTCCCATGGTGTAATAGACGCGTATGACTTGATCCTTTTTCTTCACGATTACCGATTTGTGGCTGACGCTGTCCTTATCCGAGGTCATATACAGGCGGTTGCTGTCCGAGTCATAATAAATTGCCGTAAGCTCGGACGCCATGCGCCCCTGGACCTCCTCCGAGATACCGACCTCCGCCGATTGCGGCACAGAATGATAGACGATTCCGGTCTTTCGTTCGGTCAGAGTAAAATGTGTCGTAGCTACATCAAAGTCAAAAACAACCTGCGTATTTTCCATTCGCAGACTTCCGTATTCCGCTATCTCCCAGCTATCGTCGTTCTCGGTTTGATAAGCAACGTCCGGGTCCTCATTTAGCTGTGAGGTCGCCTCGGAGCAGGCGGAAAGCAATATACCGAGCAACAGAATCAGCACCAACAGTAAACAGCAATTTTGCTTTCTGGTCATCATGAAAATCTCCTTAATTAGTACATACGGTATGAAATCTCACGGTATATATCACTGACAAAGCCGACTACATCTTGAATGACGTTGATAAACAACAAGCCGATAAACAAAATCAAACAGATGCCAATCACGGTACAAATCAATGTCAGGACACCCTTGGAAAGGCTGTAATCATGGGTGGTGATCATCCCGAAAAACATCAACGCAAATACCCATATCCAGCAAACGACATCCAAAAATTGATAAAACATCGCTTCATCCGCCGTCAGGATTTGAGAAAGCAGTAAAAGCGGCACCGCAAAAAGCAGATACGGTTTGAGTGAATAGCAGGTCGCAATAAAAATATCCTTTAGGCTTCCCTCGCCGTCCATCAAAGTCGTAAAACACCAGTTGGATATCACATAAAAGCCCAACGGCAACAGAATCGTCAAGCATTCGGTCAAGACGTTAACCTCACTGCTGACAATATCGGTGACGATATATCCCGAAAACTGCGCACGAACGGCATACAGGAGAGTAAACAAGCCCAAAACGGTCAGCGCAACCGCCATGCTTCCCTTTCCCGCACGTTTAATATCCCAGAAGCCGTCAAAGGGATGAAAGCAGGTATAGGTGCTGTATCTGTATTTTTTATAAAAATCGTTCTCCGCTATTTTTCGAAAAAGCGGAAGCTTCTTTAACAGCCTCGGCACAAAGATAATCAAACAAACTACCGCCGCCGCAATAAGAAAGATGTATATAAAATAATGCCGTATGATTTCATCTCGCTGCTTTTTAAACGCCGTTTCATAGGTTTCCTTATCTCGAATGGATTTCGCCCGCAGCATGGCAGCTTGATAATCGCCCGCTTCTATTTCCGCCTCTGCTCGTCCCGATTCGGAGAGCGGATAATGTGCACATTGCACCGAGATTTCATTCCAATATGTCTCCGCTTCGCTGTATCTTCCCTGTCCCTGCAGCTTAACCGCTTCGATTACGTTTTTACCGAAAGCAGTCGGCTCAAAAATCGTAATCGAATTTTTATTTCCGTCCAGGACATAGAGCCGTTCACCAATCAATTCGATTGCACTTGCACCGTAAAAGCAACCCTTTTGTGTGGCATTCGAGCTGAAAGTAAACAATTGTCCCGCTTCATCGGAATGGACATATATTTTGCCCTGCTTGGAATCCAGCAGATAAAAAATGCCGTTGTCCTCTGCAAGGTCTACCAAATACGGTCGCTGACCGTCGCGGTATCTCGTGTCGCCAAGCTCATCCGCCGTGACGCCCGATACATTGCTTCCTTGGTGATTGAGCTTGACAAACAACCTGTTCTCGGAGTTTTTGGAGACCGCATAAACAAAGCCGTCATCATCCACGCTGAGCGCATCGTATTCGGTTGGCACGTATTTTTCGAGCTGTGCCAATTGCTCCTTGGTCGCAAATCTTCTCCAAATCAAATCAAAAATATCCGGCACAACCGACGGAGCACCCAAAAAAGTAGCAAAGGCTCCGTTTTCATCCAATTCCACCAAGCCTTGATTGACTCCCTCCGCAATCACAAAAAGGTGCTTCGCGGCAGTTACGCCGAGCTTCAGCGGTTTATATTGATAGCTATCCCCTAACACCGTAATTTCCGGCTGTGAAAACTCTTTTTTCAGAAGCAGTGTTTCTCGGTGAAAAGCCAGTATCCTCGCATTCTCGGAATCTGCCACGTAAAGAGTATCCTCATCAATACAAATTCCGGTCGGGCGATGAAAGGTATCGGGGATGCCGTTATTGTCAAAATTTTGCAATACCGTCGATTCTGAAAAGTCAACATCGGTAATCACGATTCGGTCATTACCGGCATCGCTTATATAGATTCGATTGTTTCCGTCATAAGCAATATCGGAAAGCTCGGAAAATGCCTCCAATTGCAAATCGGCGCCGCGAACTACTCCGACCTCGGTATAAGGAGCGGGCACCAAAAGCGGCTCATCCTCCGCACTATAGCTGTAAGATTCATAAGTAAGGTCCGAAAAAGCAGGACCGATTGCCTGTACCGCCCCGCTAAGCAAGCAGGCACAGCACAGAATACTGAAAAGCTTTTTCCACATATTCGTGGCTCCTTTTCCGCCGCAGCATGATAATTTATAAAGAATATTCCAATCAAAGGTACCTAACCGACTTCATCAATCCTTTAATCCGGAGGAAGCCATGGTATCAATGATATTGTTTTGGCTGAAAATGAAAATAAGAATCGGTACAATCATCATGAACACGGTAACTGCGGCACCGACACCGGCTCTTGCAATTCCGCCGCTGATAATCTGATTGAGTGCATAAGGAAGCGTTTTCAGCTCTTCCTTATAAATAAAACGGTTCGAGCCGATTGCCCATAAGCTTTGCACCGACAGCAAAATCAGGGTTAACCATGCGGATTTGACGTTCGGCATAACGATTTTCCAAAAGGTATACCATTGGGAAGCGCCGTCAATCCGTGCCGCCTCCAGCAGGGAATCCGGAATCTGCTCCATAAACTGCTTCATCAAATAAAGTCCCAGCGAAGAAGCAAATGCCGGTACAATCAACGCCCATGGTGTATCCACCCATCCTATTTTCGCCATTGTGATATAGTTCGGGATGGCGGTAACCGAGGTGTTAAACATTAACGAAAAAACAATGACATTGAAAATCAAATTTCTTCCGGGAAACTTCTTCTTCGCCAGCGGGAATGCCGCCATAGATGCCAATATGATATGTCCTGCGGTTCCCACTGTCGTAATAAAGACCGAATTAAACGCATAGCGAAAAAACGGAACCCAGGAATCCTCCATAATCGTAAACATATCCTTGAAATTCTGCATCGTCGGACTACTCGGCAACAGCTTCGGCGGATATATCCACAATTCATCTAACGGTTTAAACGCATTTCCTATGATAACCAGCATCGGAAATGCCATAAAAACAGCAAAAACAAGCAGAACAAGAAACATGACGATCGTCCCCGCATTAGAACGGTTTACCCGCTTGCTTCTGTTGAGTGACTTTAAAGTTTTTCCCATGAACAGCCTTTGTCCTTTCCGGTTCTGTTTTACCTTTTTTACGGTAAGAACCCTATCCTCATGCCACAATGCACCGCATCAAGCGCTTCGGTTAATCCCCGACTTTTCTCAAAATCTTTTGAACCAGCTGATTGGCAATAACCATCAGCAGGAACAAAATAACCGCAATGGCACAAGCATATCCCATCTCAAAACGGATATTTCCGTAATCCTGCAAATGGTGTACCAGCGTGTGCAAGGCATAATCGGTACTCGGATATCCGAAGACACCGGTAATCACATCCCCCATTCCAAAGGAGCCGGTAATGCTCATGACCGCGCCGAACATCAGCTGCGGCTTCATCTCGGGCAGGGTAATGTACCACAACTCCTGATAGCGGTTTTTGATGCCGTCCACCGCTGCTGCCTCATACAGCCTTGTATCGATATTTTTAAAGCCTGCGATAAATGACAGAAAGCCTGCGCCGAAGCTCATCCAAAGCGTGACGACAATTGCCGCCGGCATCATATAATCGCTGTCAGTCAGCCATTGTATCGGCGAATAGATAATCCCGAGATTCAACAGTATTCCGTTGAGATAACCGTAAGTATCTCCGCTGAAAATAATCTGCCAAATCATATAGGCGCCTCCGCTGATAACCGGTGCATAAAACAGCAGGGTCAGAAAGGAGCGGAGCTTCGGGCCGAACTCATTCACAAGCCACGCAAGAGCGATGCTCAAAAAGAATCCCACCGGGCCGGTAATCAATGCCAAAAACAATGTGTTTTTCAATGCCAGCAGAAAAATTTCATCATCCAGCATCAGCTGAATATAATTGGATATGCCAAGCCATTTCGGCGTTTCCAGTACATTAAAATAAGTGAAAGATAATCCCACCGAGATAAACACCGGCAAAACCGTAAATATCACAAAAATCAAAAGGTAGGGCAACAAAAAAAGATAATCCTCCGCATATCGGCGAAAGCGGACTTTTTTCTTTTGTCCCGTTTGTTTAGGCTGACCCATAAAAAGCCTCCGTTTTTTTATCTGTTTCTTAAATCAGACCAAGCGCTAATTCAAATTAAATTCCTTCTGCTTTTTCTCCAACTCTTTGTCAATACCGGAAACGGCGTCTTTTAAGGTAGCACGCACGTTTTCCTCGTCATAAACAATGCTGCGAAAAGCAAAATCGTAATGTCGTGAGGTGTAATAGCCTCCGGGTGCTTCGGGAATCGCTTTCAGCTGTGCTTGCTGAAGCTTCAGCTGCTGCTTGATGTCAAAATCCCATGCCACGCTGTCCATTGCCTCTAAATTGGCGGAATTATATCGTGCGGCAGAGCCGACTACACTTTCCAAGTCACGTCCGAACGCAATTTGCGTTTCGGCTGAGGTCCACCATTTTAAAAACTGCCAGCTTGCCTCTTGCTCCTCTGCCGATGCCATCAGTGCCGCGCCCGTCATAACAGAAGGGGTCAAGTAAGAAATCGTTCCGTCCTCCCGCTCTGTCCCGGGAACCGGTCGCATTTCCCACAATCCTTTGATCTCGGGAGCAAATACCGTCAGCTGATTATAAGAAAGATAATCCACAATCGCAATCGGCATTTCGCCGCTTCGAAAACGGTTGGCAAAATCAAAAGCCAGCTGCATACCGTACTGTGTATAAAGCGATTGATACAGCTGCATCGCCTGAACCGCCTGAGCGCTGTCCAGCTCGGAGGTCTTCAGGTCGGAGGAATAGAGCGAGCCACCCAGCTGATATAGGAACATCAGATAGCTGTTGATGTTTGCCGGCACGCCGATATTTAATGCATTTTTCTGCAAAACCGGCAACACCTTTTTCAGCAAGGAAGACCAGGTCGTGATATCCGCAACCGAAATGCCCAGCTCCTCCAAAATATCCTTTCGATAAAACATCATATAGTAGCTCTGCGTTTCCGGCAGGGCATAATATCCATCCTTAAACCGAAACGGAACATTCGCTTCCGAAGAAAAGCGCTTTTGCACCTCTTGATAATCGGGGAAGCTCGAAAGGTCGGTCAAGGCGTTACGCAACGCAAGGTTGACCGGATCACTCTGTCCCATCCCCAGCGAAACATCGGGACCTGTATTTGCCAGCAATGCGGGCAACAAGGCATCGGTCGCCACCAGCTCCAGGGAAACACCGATATTTTCATCCGGTGTAAAACGATCGTTAATCAGCTGCTTTAAAATCTCTGCTTGGTCTCTGCCAGTGGTCATCCAAACGGTAATAGAGGTATCATTCTCGGAGTCAACCGTCCCCACCGCAGAATAATCACTGAAGAAGGAATAAACAAACTGGAGAATATAATGCTTCATGGAGCCGAAAAAGCCCGCTTCTCCCTTGGGCAAAGCCATGCCGGGTGCCCCGATATAAATTTTATCCAGAGTCAGCGGCTGCTCCGACATCGTATTTCGCCACGTTCCCAGTGAGGATATGGCACCCTGATAGGTGGTCAGCCGTTTTGCAATCTCTGACGGCTTCTCGGTCATGTAGGTCAGTTGGGTATAAATACGTTTAATGGCATCTGTTCCTTGATTTCCAGAAAAATTCAGGTCACGAATTCCCTGCTCCAGCTCTTGCAGCTCGCCGATCAAGGCTTCCATTTCCTCCAAAGTCTCGGGTATCAACAATTCAAATTGATAATCACGGTAGATATCCGGCTCGGTACCGGTTATGGTAATAATCTTACGATAAACACGATTCAGCTTTTCAAAGCAGGCATCGGTCGCATTCAAAATATCCTGATACTGTCCGAGTGCGGCTCGCAAGCGCAGAGTATGAGAACCTTTCGTTAAATAAAATTGATAGGCTTCCCCATCGGCATCGGATAATGCCGCAGTTTGCCAATCGGCGGAATAAGGAAATGCGATATCCGCCGCTTCCGCAAACGGAAGCTCCCCATCCAAATACAATTCGCGAATGCTCACCGCGTCGCTTTTCTTATTCTGCTTAAAATGCAAAGCGATTTCGTAAAGTCCCGTCTCGGCAACCTCAAAGGACCATTCCATCCATTGTCCCACCGTTTTCCACTGCGCACCGCCCACGGTGTTATACAAAATTTTGCTTGCACTGTAGGGAGAAACGGTAGGAGAGCTTCGGTCTGCCAACGGATACATACTTTGATCCGATTTTACCGCATCGGTCTCCGCCTCAAATGAAACCGTTTTCACATCACTTGAAACCGCTTGATAACCGTTTTTGAGATATTCCTCTTTCTTTTGCCGATAGCTTACCGTAGCTTGATAGGAGGAAAAGGTAACAGAGTGCAACAGCATCGGCTCGCGCAACGAAGAAAGCGTCAGTGTGTGCTCCCCTGCGGTGAGATAATATTTCATCGTTCCCGACACCGTACCGGTGGAATCCATTGCCGATTGTGTCATCCAGGTCGGCTGCTCCTCCTGCTTGGAGCGAATCTGATTCCGATTGCGATCATATACCTCGGTATCGGTATTAACCCAGCGACGCTCCAAAGCAACAGAAGAGGATTCCGAAAACGGCAAGCTATCATCAATTAAAATATCCTGCAATATTGTATTGCCGTTTCCTGCGATCGGATAATACAAAAACTTTAAGGTGTAGTAGCCCTCTTTTTCAACCGTAAAGGAATAGGTTACCCGATTTCCCTCCGCCAGAAGCACCGACACCCCACTCTGACCCTCATAATCCGTATAGCTTTCCCGCTGTACTTGATCCCGTAAATAAGAATCGGCATTGATTACAATGCTACTCGGCTCCGATATTTCCTTTTCGGGATATTGCGAGCAGTATTCGGTATAACTCGGCGTTTCCTCTGTTGTGTCGGAATCAATCGCCGCAACGGTATTGTCGCTCGATTGTACGGCAAATGCTTTTATCGACCCCATACAGGACATAAGGATTACCATCGCCAGAAAAAAGCATCCTACGCGTTTGAATGACGAATGATTGCATAATACCATATGGCACTCTCCTGTTCTGAACTATTGCCAAATAGCAGCCCGCATCCGCACTCGGATGCAGGCTGAATTTTGTTTGTAGGACTTTTTTCGTCCCTATTCTGTCAACATTCCCATAAGGACTATCGTCTCGGTCAAAAAGATAAAAAGATATGCGTTATTCTTCCGCTAAAACAACTGCCAAGCTCTGTGCGGGAATCGTCAGCTGAAATGCATTTCCGTCTGCGACAACAGTTTCCTTTTCGGGGAACAGCTGTGTGAGCCGATACGCCTTACCCGTCTGCAAGCCCATCTCCTCGGGGATAAAGGAAGCTTTAACCGTTTGCTCCCGATCGCTGTAATTCGGCAAAACCATAATCGCCTTGCCATCCGCATAGCGTGCATACGCCTGCAGATTACAATCGGAGGCTATCTTGCAAATATTGCTTTCCCGATGATTCTCGGGGAAGTATTCGAATATCTCCGGATATTGCCGACGAATGCCGAGCATCTTTTTAAAGTCCTCGTAAAATGCACGATTCTCCGGAAGCTCCAAGGTACTCCAATCAATATAATTGTTAAACATTACGCAGCCCGGCTTCAGCTTGTTTCCCCATTCATCTCCGATAAACCACAATGGAATATACGGCCCGAATACCGCACCGTAGCCCGCTGTTACACGGTTGTTTTCAATACAGGGGCGCGGATTGTCATGGCAGGACAGACACAGGCAATAAAACCGTGCCTTTCCGCCTAAATCATTCTCCTGCGCATAAATGGTACCATGTCCCCAGCCGTTTTTCACCGCATCGACAATGTTGTGACGCTGCGTAAACATCGTGTGCATATGCCACCGTTCCGGGTCCTCGTTGGTAATCTGCTCATCGAAATCGTAAGCCTCATCCCGCTCGCTGGTGCATTCCGCCATGATGGAAATCTTTCGTCCCATCGCCAACAGCCGCTTCCGAAGCGCCGCAAACAGCTTATGTCCGGTAACAAACGGCTCCAGGTCTACACGATATCCGTCAATACCGGTATCCATTACAATCTTTACCGCCCAATCAAAGAACCACTTTTTAAAGGAATCGCTGTACCAATTAAATTTGTAGCCACCCCAAACCTCTAAAAATCCGGCATACCAATCCGGGTGCTCGGTTACCAGTGGGCTTTCCTTTACCGTACCCCAAACAATCAAATCCAGATAAATCCGAATATCCCGTTTGTGTGCTTCATCCACAAACCATTTCACAACCTTCCAGCTTTCTTCATAGCTGTCTTTACCGGTTAATGACGGATTTACGGTATGCACGCCCATATTGCCGTAGCCGTTTCCCGTGGTTCCCTTATCCTGAATCGGGGTCAGCCACAAGGCATTGACTCCCATTTCCCGATAGTGATCCAAAACGCGCACCGCCGCCTCAAAGGTTCCTTCGTCAGTAGCGCTTTCCACCCGCATCTGCGCCATAACCAGGCTCTTGACCCAATCCGGATGCCAGCTTTCCATCTTTACTTGGTCATCCGGCAAAAAGCGGGGAATCAATCGGCTGTTATCTATTATATTCATCTCGTTACAGCTCCTTTTGTGTTGTTTTTTCGACAAATGCCAAAGGTCGGCAGTTCTCCATCCGGTAGCGATTGATCTGTACCGTTCCGATATCAAACGGTATCACCGCATAGTCCTCCATTCGGGTGTCCTCCTCCCGAATCCAGGGTGAGACAAAATCCTCAAAGCCCTTATGCCCTCGGAAAGTACTGGGACCTACCATAATATTTTCTCCGTTGATATGATGATGCGGTCCCATCAGATTCCGATTGCTTCCCACTAAG
>CAZFQM010000023.1:0-12185 GCA_964520995.1 uncultured Oscillospiraceae bacterium | reverse complement strand
CAGCTTTGTGCCGAGACCGTCCTCTTCCAGCCAAAGCTCGATGCTTGCCGAACCGAGCAGATGTCCGACATCGACAAAGCGGAGCTTGATTCCGTCGCAAACCGAAACAATTCGGTTATACTCAAAGGTGACAAACTGCTTCATGATACGTTGTGCATCCTCTACGGTATAAAGCGGCTCATACGGCTCCTCACCGGCACGCTGCCGCTTGCGGTTTTTCCATTCCGCCTCGGATTCCTGAATATGCGCGCTGTCCTGCAGTAGGATGGAGCACAATTCCCCGGTTGCGACCGTTGTGAGAATTTTTCCGCGAAAGCCCAGCTTGGACAGCAGCGGCAGCTTCCCCGAATGGTCGATATGCGCATGGGTCAGCAGCAGATAATCAATCTCCGACGGCTCGAGCGGAAGCGTTTGGGTGTCCTCATCCTGCCCCTGTCGGATGCCGCAATCCACCAGTATCTTTTTTCCGCAGGCTTCAATAAAATGACAGCTCCCGGTTACCTCATGAGCCGCGCCCCAAAATGACAATTTCATCTCCTGTTTGCTCCTTTCATATTCTTATCTGTTTTTATTGTAACTGATTTTTTGATAATATGCAATTGATATTCCGCAGCCTTTGCGGGCTTGGATAAAAATAAAATCGGCTCCGCTTAGAAACGAAGCCGATCGGCGTTACAAATGAAAAGTGACTAAGCCTATAAGCCGGGTTCTGTTGAATACAGCAATCTATCTCGGCGTTGCGTCGCCGCAACGCTCCAGCCACCTGTCGGAACCGTCGAGCAAACGATAACATTCCGGTCGGTGTTGCATCGGATAGGGTTTACATGGCATTACGGTCTCCCGCAATCCGGTGAGCTCTTACCTCGCCTTTCCATCCTTACCGGATTACTCCGGCGGTTTCTTTCTGTTGCACTGGCCCTAAAGTCGCCTTCGGCTGCCGTTAGCAGCTATCCCGCTCTGTGATGCCCGGACTTTCCTCACGGCAAATGCCGCGCTGCTGTACAGCTTACTCACTTTTCGTTTAAACACAAGCCACCTGCATCATAAAGCAAATGGTGCTTCCATAAAAGGAAACGCTGTGTGCTTTCTTTTTCAGTATAACATAAGTAGTCGAAGGTTACAAGTGTTTTTTTCTGTTTCACCATGCTGTTTTTGCCTTTGCGGGCATTGACAATTATTTCCGAAAAGCTTATAATGAATCTATCAATTGCTTTATTAAAGTGAGGTTTTAAAAATGGCTGCCAATTATAATGAATCTCGTCCTTTCAACACCACCGTTCCGGTTATGAGTGCTTTGATCAAGGATTTGGCATTCGGTCAGGCAATGAATTTGAAGTTGGAAGCGGAAAACGCAAACGGGACAAGCGTTTGGTATCAGTTTAGCCACGGCGTAAGCATGACCTCTTGGGGAGAAAAGGTAACCGTGATGCTGACCCCGATTGCAGCAGACCGATTGCGGGTGGATATTTATTCGGAGTGCTGTATGCCGACTCAGATAATCGATTGGGGTAAAAATAAGAAAAACGTGAATAAAATTTTGCAGTACATCACATCCTATCTGCCGCATTATCAGACGACTTGTCCTGCAACACCGGCAGAGCCGACCGCTCCCGTTGCGCAAAAGCAATGCTTTAACTGCGGAGCAGCCTTGGCTGCCAATGCCAATTTCTGCATGAAGTGCGGCACAAAGCAAGCTTGACAAAAACGATATTCAATGCTACAATGAGAAAAATATGATAAGACGATGAAGACGTGTCAGTAGCAAATTCATCCCTTCTCCCAGAAAGAGAGCGCCGTCGGCTGGAAACGTTCTCAGAAGCGGATTTGTGAATTTCAGCGTTGGAGTTTTCCGTGAAAAGCAATAGCAGTAAACGGAATGTCACCGCCGCATTAAGGCGGAACAAAGTGCGGAATGGATATTCCGAATTTGGGTGGTACCGCGAGAAATCTCGTCCCTTTACGGACGAGATATTTTTTATTTTCAGGAGGTTTTTGCGATGCTGGAAAAAACGGCAGAACTGAAGCAACAGTTTGAGGAAAAGATCAACAAAATAAAGTCCTCCATTGAGGCAGAGCAACTCAAGGTTGAGTTTTTGGGAAAAAAGGGATATCTTTCCGGCTTGATGGCAACGCTGAAAAATGCGACCGGTGAGCAGAAAAAGGAAGCAGGCAAGCGAATCAATGAGCTGAAGCAGTATGTGGAAGCAAAGGTTCAGGAGCGGATGCTTCAAATTCAACAGGAAGAGGAAAAGGCTCTGATTGAGAGCCAGGAGTCCTACGACGATTCTCTTCCGGGAAATACGGCATACGGCTCTTATCATCCGATCACGCTGATTCAGCGCGAGGTCGAAAGCATCTTTGAGAGCATGGGCTTTACCATCGAAAATTACAACGAAATCGTGGATGACTATCACTGCTTTGAGGCGCTGAATATCCCCAAGCATCATCCTGCGCGGGATATGCAGGACACCTATTATCTGAGCAGCGGTCAGCTGTTAAAGACTCACACCTCCGCCGCGCAGAATGCAATTATGCGGAAATATGGTGCGCCGCTCCGTGCGGTCTTCCCGGGCAGATGCTTCCGCAATGAATCCACCGATGCCTGCCATGAAAACACCTTCTTCCAGATGGAGGGCATCATGATCGATGAGGATATCTCGATCTCCAACCTGATTTATTTTATGAAAACAATGCTTTCCGAGGTCTTTGGGCAGGAGGTTACGGTGCGGCTTCGTCCCGGCTTCTTCCCCTTTGTGGAGCCCGGCTTTGAGCTGGACATTCAGTGCCTGATCTGCGGCGGCGAGGGCTGCCCCTCTTGCAAAAATTCGGGCTGGCTGGAGCTTTGCCCCTGCGGCATGATTCATCCGAACGTGCTGGAATACGGCGGAATCGATTCCGAGAAATATACCGGCTTTGCGTTCGGCTTGGGCTTGACCAGATTGGCAATGATGCGGTATGGCGTAAAGGATATTCGGATGTTCAACAGCGGAAATCTGAAATCTCTTTCGCAGTTTATTGATAAATAGCTTTACGGCGGAGTAAAAAGCTTCGGAAAGGAATGGTCAAATCAATGTTTGTATCAATGAATTGGATCAAGGAATATGTTGATCTGGACGGTTATAATATAGAAGAGCTGATTCATCGTTTTACCCTTTCTACCGCTGAGGTGGAGGATATTATTTACAAGGGCAGAGATGTTTCGGGGGTAGTTGTCGGAGAAATTTTGTCGGTGGAAAAGCACCCGGAATCTAAAAAGCTGCATTTGTTAAAGGTTGATATCGGCACGCGGGTCTGCGATTGCGTCTGCGGTGCACCCAATGTTGCAGAGGGAATGAAGGTCGCTTTTGCGACCGCCGGCGGCAGAGTTCCCGGCGGGGAAATCGGAAAATGCAAGATTGCCGGATATGATTCGGAGGGAATGTGCTGCTCCGAAAAAGAGCTGGGAATCAGCGACGACCATGCGGGCTTGATGTCGCTGGATGCCTCTTTGCCGAACGGCACCGATTTGAAGTCGCTTTATGACATCGAAGATATTATCTTTGAGGTAGACAACAAGTCTCTGACCAATCGCCCCGACCTATGGGGACATTACGGAATTGCCCGTGAATTTGCGGCATTGACCGGAAAAGAGCTGAAGCCGCTGGATTTGGCGGATGTTTGCTATGAGGGCAACGAGTCGATACGGGTGTCGGTAAAGCGGGAGGATTTGGTATATCGGTATTCCTGCCTGAAGATGGACAACATCACCAAAACGGTCAGCCCGGTTCAGGTGCGTATCCGCTTGTTCTATTGCGGAATGCGTTCGATCAATCTGCTGGCGGATTTGACAAACTATATCATGCTGGAATTGGGTCAGCCGACCCATGCGTTTGACGCGAACAAGATTCATCATATCGTGGTGGATACGCCGAAGGAGGAGATGAGCTTTACCACCTTGGACGGCACCGAGCGTCGTATTGAGCCGAACACCATGATGATCTGGGATGAGGAGCAGCCGGTCGCCATTGCGGGCATTATGGGCGGCTTGGACTCCGAAATCGTGGACAATACCACTTCGGTGATTTTGGAATCGGCAAATTTTGACGGCGTCAGCGTGCGGAAATCCTCCTCTGCTTTGGGTCTGCGCACCGATGCAAGTATGCGGTACGAGAAGATATTGGATCCCGAGCTTACCGAAACGGCGGTAAAACGCTTTGTCCGTTTGGTGAAGCAGATTGATCCCGATGCGCGGATTGCTTCCCGCATGACTGATGAATATGTGCAAAAATATCCGACGATTGCGCTTTCCTTCGATAAGGCTTACGTGGATCGCTATACCGGTATTGATATCGGAGAGGAGCAAATTTGTCAAACACTGCGTGCGCTCGGCTTCGGGGTAGCATATGCCGACGGGCAATTTAAGGTAGAGGTACCGTCCTGGCGTGCCACCAAGGATGTTACCATCAAAGCCGATATCATCGAGGAGATTACCCGAATTTACGGCTATGATAATTTCGCGATCTCGACCACTCGGAGCAAGCTCCATCCGACCAAGAGCACCGTGGCACGCACCGAGGAAAATGCACTGAAGGACCTTTTGGTGCAGAAATACGGAATGCATGAGGTGCATTCCTACATCTGGTGTGACGGAAAAAAATACAAAAAGCTGGGCATCGAGGTGGAGGACAATGTTCGCATTTTGAACATCGCCACCCCCGAGAACGGAACGGTTCGCAATTCCATGCTGCCGACCCTGCTTTCCTTTGTTTACGATAACCGCAGCTATCGCGATGCGTTCGGCATTTTCGAGATCGGACGGGTGGTAGACGGCTTTGAGGAAAACGGCTACTGCAAAGAAAAAAGCCGTTTGGGTGTTGTCTTGTTCGACAAGCAGCATACCGAAAAAGAACTGTATTTTTCGACTGTAGATATGGTACGCTGTCTCTTTGCGGAGATTAAGCACAGCGAGGTGGTTTTCGAAAAAACGGAGATTGCACACAAATGGCAGCATCCCAAGAATACCTCTCGGATTCTCTGCGGGGACAAGGCGGTGGGAACCATCTGCACCCTCCATCCGCAGAATGTTGCGAAAATAGATAAAAACGCGGCGATTGTCTGTGTGGAGCTTGACCTTGAGGCGATGAGCCAAGCGACGATCAAGCCGATTGCTTACGAGGAGCCGTCCAAGTTCCCCTCTATCGACATTGACCTTTCACTCAGCGTGAAAAACGGAATCACCTATCATGACATTTCCGAATGCTGGAAAGGCTTAAATGCGGCGGAATTAAAGGATACGCAGGTCATTGACATTTATGAAGCGGGCAGTACCAAGAGTATTACGGTTCGCTTGTCCTTTTCCTCCGCAGAGCGGACACTGGCAATGGAGGAGGTACAGCCGATTGTCGATCAGGTGCTTAGTGCATTGAATCGAATCGGTGTGACCTTGCGCTCTTAAAAACAGATTCAAAATAAAAGCAGAGACCCTGTTCTTCTTTTCGGAGAGAGGGTCTCTGCTTTTGTGTTTGGCGGGAAATGTGGGGAAAGAGCACTATCGAATCAGCAGACTTGCTGCGGTGGCACCGAGGGCGGCACCGGCACTCAGCTTGATAAGGGTGGGGAGCAGCTTTTTTGCTTTTTCGGGCTTGGGCGGCGGGGCTTGCTCCGATTTGATGTCCTTGACGTATTTCTTCCCCTGGCAGAGGAGAAAGTCACGGTCATAGGTCTGCTTTTCGGGGTTTACAAAGAGAATGGCTTTTTGGATGTAGAGATTTTCGGTATCGGTGATTTCGATGATCTGCTTGTTTACACCTTTTAGCATAAGGTTGTCCTGTCGGCGTTTTACTGCGGAAAGCGCCAAGCTCCTTTCGTCTTTTTTAGGGGAGTAGCTTACGGGAGAGGTTACCGTTATTTTGAACCGCATCGCTTTCTGTTATACAATTTGTAAAATCTTTTTTGTGAATATACTGTTGAAAAGCTTGTGGAAACGGTGGAAAGCAAAAAAGCAATGTGCAAAACTATGTGGAAAAGGTGGAAAACTTCAGATTTACAGCGCTGTCAACTTGTGGAAAAGTCGGTGTGGACGATATCATACAAAGAGTATATGCATTTTAAAATGTATAAAAAATGCGTGGCAGGGCAGGCAGGGGATAATCCCCTGCACCTTAATTCGCGCACCGAGTAAGAGAAACGAATCGCTTTTCTGCCCGCGGTTGTGGAAGTGCTCTAATGTCCTCACTGGCAGAACGCCGCATGGCTCCCTCTGACGAGGGAGCTGTCAGCGTAAGCTGACTGAGGGAGAGACTTTTCCCCCCCGGTTTCCATATGACAACCGAACCGGCTTTTTCTTTAAAAAAATGCAGGCATCAAGCAGGTAAAAGATAACCTACAGATTGTTCTCTCCCTCCGCCTTTTGCTCCGCAAAATCCACCTCCCTCCGGGAGAAAAAGCGCACTTCATTCTATCCGAGCAAAAATAAAAATGCGTAAAAGGGGAAGCTTCAAGTCTTTTACGCATTTTTTATCAGCTCATTTTGTTTTCGGATGCTTGCTTTTACGGCTTTACAATGCAACGATGGGAAATTATCGGGGGAAAGCTATCAGGGTAATCGAAAGCCATGCATAAACCCATCAGCCTCGGTAGAGCAAATATCTCCGCCGATGATTTTATCCTCATAAACAAGGAGATTCGCCTTGACGTTTTGTCGGTTGTTCGGATAGTTGGTGACGTCATAGGTCCAGCGCTTTACGCTTTTTCCGCGATAGGCTGACAGGTCAAAGCCCTGCTTCCTTTGGAGAATGTTGTATTTTTCATAAACCTCGTTGAATTCGGTCGGGATAGCAACCTCGATGATTTCGCTCGGCTCGTTTTTCAGCTCCCAGCCGAATTGCTTGAGATAGCGGAGTCGCTGCTCATTGTTTTCGGCATTCAATCCGATCGTTGCGCCGACGTTGCTTTTGGCAGCATCCACCGAAATTCCCTTTGCGGAAAGGATACAGGCGCAGACGATTCCGACCAGCATGAACGCCGAGAAGCCGACAAGGAGCTTCGCTTTTGTCATTTTCATGGATACAATAAACATTATAATCACCGTTCCCTTGTAGATTCGCTTCCTCGGAATCAGCATTCAGCGCGACAGAAGCAAAGGAGGAACGAAGCGGGAGAATTCCTTTATGCTTCGCTCCTCCTCTGATAGATATATATGTCGGAACAGCTTGGGTAAATACGTTTATTTGTCCTATTGCAGATGAAAAATATCGTCGGGCGGAGGTACGGCTACCATTCGACATGGTCAATCGGCATGGAAGCGGCGGCATTTAAGCTTTCGCTTGCCCGAACGCCGCTTTGATATTCGAAATAGGCTTGGCAGCCTACCATTGCTGCATTGTCTCCGCAGAGGGAAAGTGCGGGCAGATAAAAAGCAAAGCCGTTATCTCGGCATTCCCGCTCCAGCCGTTTACGCAAGCCGGAGTTTGCGGCAACACCGCCTGCCACCGCAATGGTTTGATAGCCGAGCTCCTTTGCCGCAGAAATCAGCTTGTCGCTCAAAATGTCGCAGACCGTCTGCTGAAAGGCGGCGGAAAGATCATCGGTATTGATGGTTTCTCCCTTTTGCTCCGCGTTATGGAGCAGATTGATGACGGCGGTCTTTAAGCCGGAAAAGCTGAAATCAAAGGGGCAGCCGTCTACCTGCGGATGAGGAAGCTTATAGCTGCTCGGGTTTCCCCGTTGGGCGGCTTGGTCAATCTCCCTGCCTCCGGGGTAGGGGAAGCCCATGGCGCGTGCCGCTTTGTCAAAGGCTTCTCCCGCGGCATCATCTCGTGTTCTGCCGACCACCCTGAAATCGGTGTAGCTTAGCACCTCAATGATGTGGCTGTGTCCGCCCGAGGCGACCAGGCAAAGAAAGGGCGGCTTTAATTGGGGGGTGGTCAGATAGTTTGCGGCGATATGAGAGCGGATGTGGTGTACCGGAATCAGCGGCTTGTCTGCGGCAAGCGCCAAGCCCTTGGCGAAGTTTACACCCACTAAGAGTGCTCCGATTAAACCGGGGGCGGCGGTGACCGCGACGGCATCAATGTCATTCAAAGAAAGTGCGGCATCGGAAAGTGCCTCCGAAACAACCGAGGTAATGCTTTCACAATGACGTCGGGAGGCAATTTCCGGGACAACGCCGCCGTAGAGACGGTGTTCTTCTATTTGAGATGCGACGACCGAGGAAAGTATCTTTGTGCCGTTTTCGACAACAGCGGCGGCGGTTTCGTCGCAGGAGCTTTCAATCGCTAAAATTTTCATAAGCATGAGATCCTTTCTGTTATTCTGCGGAGATAAGCTTGTTCATGAGCAGGGCATCCTCATCGGGGTCGGTATAAAAGCGCTTTCGAATGCCGACCGCTTGAAAGCCGAATTGCTCATACAGCGCAATAGCGGGGAGATTGCTTCGGCGCACCTCCAGCATCAGCAGGGAAAGTCGATGTGCACGGCAGTAATCGACGGCGGCGGTCATCAGGGCTTTGCCGATGCCCTGACGGCGATAGCCTTTTTTGACCGCGATATTGTTGACATTGGCTTCGTCCAAGACAATGCCGAGGTTGATGAAGCCGACGACCTCCTGCCCCGAATAAGCGACAAAGGTTGCCGCATCGGATTTGGCAAGCTCTGCGACAAAGGCGTCATAGGACCACGGCGCGGAAAAGCATTCCGCTTCGATTTCCGCGACGGCGGCGACCGTTTGTGCCGACATCGGCTCTGTTTTGATTGACATTGTTATTCTCCTTTGTCGGCTTGAGCGCGGAGCGCCTGCAGTTCCTTTTCGAGAAAACGGTCGATTGCTGCCAGGCAGGCTTGGTAGGCAGGCAAATCTATACCATAGGGGTCGGGAATTTCCAGCACCTTGATTTTATCGGCGGCATCGGGGAGAGCGTGAAGAATCACCTCACGATGTGCCGCGGTCATGACATAAATGCGGAAAGCCTGTTCAGCCTCTGCAAGGGTAAGCAGGCGGGCACGGTGCGCGTTTGCGGAAATTCCGCGTTGTTGCAGCGCAAGCAGGGCGTTTGGGCTGATCGGCTCGCCTTCTGCTGCCGCCAGACCTGCACTTGAGGTAACAAAGCAATCGGACAACCCCTCTTTTTCCAGCAGCTGCTGTGCCGCATATTCCGCCATCGGGCTGCGGCAGGTGTTTCCGTTGAAGACAAATAACAGCTTTTTCATGGTAGTATACTTCCTTTAATCCTTGGCGTCATACCAGGTTTCGCCCTCTGAAATATCCGCAATCAGCGGAACCGACAGCGTGGCGGCTTGCTCCATTTCTTCCTTTAGGAGCTTTCTTGCGCGCGGTGCATCCGCCTTGCTCACTTCAATGAGCAGCTCGTCATGTACCTGCAAAATCAGCCTGCCGTCAATCCGCTCTTCTTTTAAGCGCTGATAAACACGGTTCATCGCGATTTTGATAATATCGGCGGCGGAGCCTTGAATCGGGGCATTCATCGCGGCACGCTCGCCGAAGCTGCGCAGATTGTGGTTCGAGGCTTTCAGCTCGGCAATTTCCCGTTTTCTGCCGTAGATGGTTTTTGCATAGCCGGTTTCCTTGGCATCGGCTACCGCCTGCTTCATAAAGCGGTCCACGCCGCTGTAGTTGGTCAGATAGTTTTTGATGTATTCTCCTGCTTCCTTGACCGAAACGCCGATATCCTGCGACAGGGAAAAGGCGGAGATGCCGTAAACAATTCCGAAATTGATTGCCTTGGCACGGTTTCGGATTGAGGCAGGGAGAATTTCCTGCGGAATACCGAAAATCTGTGAGGCGGTAATGGTGTGGATGTCCGCACCGTTTCGGAATGCTTCCATCATATTTTCATCTTGGGAGATATGCGCCAGGATGCGCAGCTCGATTTGTGAATAGTCGGCATCCAGCAGGGTGTAGCCCTCCTTGGCGATAAAAAATTTGCGCATTTGGCTTCCCAGCTCGGTGCGGATGGGGATATTTTGCATATTCGGCTCGGTGGAGCTGATTCTGCCGGTGCGGGTTTCGGTTTGGTTAAAGGTGGAACGCACCCTGCCGTCGGGATCAATGACCTTCAGCAGGCCGACTACATAGGTGGAATTGAGCTTGGACAGCTTGCGATATTCCAGCAAAAGTCGGACAAAGGGATGATAATCCTTTAAGCTTTCGAGCACCTCGGCTCCGGTGGAGTAGCCGGTTTTGGTTTTCTTTTTCGCCGGAAGTCCCAGCTTTTGAAAGAGGATTTCACTCAAATCGTTGGTGGAGTTGGGGTTGAATTCGTAGCCGGCAATTTCGAACATCTCCTTGCGGAGCTGTTCGATTTGCGTTTGAAGTCGGTCTCCGAATTGTCGGATGCCGTCGGCATCCACCGCGAAGCCGTCGTATTCCATGCCGGCGAGCACTTCGGTCAGCGGCATTTCGAGTTCGCGAAAAAGCGGTAGCATTCCCTCCTTTTCCAGAGAGGCTTCCAGGCAATCGCACAGCGGTGACAGCAGGGCGATATCACGGTATTGCTCCTGCTCCGGAAGCGGCTCGTCGGGGAGAAGCTGCTGCGCCAGGGTTTGGATTTGATAGCTCTTGGCACCGGGATGAAGCAGATAGGCGGCAATCATTGCATCAAAGGCTATATTGGAAAGGGAGAGACCGCGCTGCTTGCAGAGCAGATGAACTGATTTGACATCAAAGGTGCGCTTGGGAAGTTCACTTTGACAGACGACCTCAAAAAAGACATTTTCCGCATTGAAATCGCAGATAAAGAGGGTATCTCCGAGGAAAAGCTGCAGTGCGGAGACGTTCCCTTGGTCAAGCAAGAGCAGGAAATCGATTTTTCCGTACTTTGCAAGCCTTGATTTCAGCTCTTCCGGCGGAATGTTTTTTTCGATTTGCAACGCTGCTCCGGGAGCGGGAGCGGTCTCGTTGCTCTGTGGCAGGTCTTCCAAATCAAAGCGGGGCAAAAAGCTGTACATCTCCAGCTCGGAAAGAATCCGCGCCGCCTCTGCCTTATCGACTTGGGGGTGATACAGTGTCTCGAGCGGAATATCCAGCGGAACCGTGCAATCAATGGTGCCCAGCTTTTTGCTTAAAAAGCAGATTTCCTTATCCTGAAGCAGTAGCTCTCTGGCGCGCGGCTTGATTTCACTGCTGTCCGAATGCTCATATAGATTTTCGATGCTGCCGAAGAGTCGGATATATTGAAGCGCTGTCTTTTCTCCGATTCCCTTGACCCCGGGGATGTTATCCGAGCTGTCTCCCATCAGCGCCTTGACGTCTCGCAGTTGGTCGGGAGCTACACCGTATTCCTCTTTGATTTTTTCGGGGGTGTAGTCGATGTTCTCCTTGGTTTTTACCAGATGGACGGTGATATCTCGATCGACAAGCTGTAGGCTGTCGCGGTCACCGGTCGAGATAACGACGGTATCTCCGTTTGCTTGGCAGGACTTGGCAAGGGTGCCGATGATGTCATCCGCTTCGTAGCCCTCCCGCTCGATTACGGTATGACCCAGCGCACGGAGCAACGCCTTGATATAGGGGAATTGCTCCCTCAGCTCGTCGGGAGATGGCTTGCGTGTTCCCTTGTAGCCGTCATACAGCTTATGCCGAAAGGTGGGAATCGGCAGGTCAAAGGCGACGGCGACGCCATCCGGCTTGGTTTCCTTGATGGTTTTCAGCATGATATTGAGGAAGCCGAACACAGCATTGGTGTTGGTTCCGCTTTTGGTGGTCAGCGGTCTGACACCGTAAAAGGAACGGTTCATAATGCTGTTTCCGTCTATGATCAAAAGCTTCATATAAAAACTCCTCGGCGCCGCATTGCAATCGGACATTTTCGTTGCAACTGCGGTTGACGAAATGCCTTGCGGCGATTATAATGATATTTGACCTCTCCCATGGGACGGAGAGAAAAACATTTCGGTCACGTTCCAAGGTTATTATAACGCAAACAACCTGCGTAGCGAAGCGAGCAGCGTTTCAATGTTCTTGAGAACGCTCGAACGTTAAAACGTTCGAAATCTTTGATTTCGGTCACGTTCCAAGGTTATTATAACGCAAACAACCTGCGTAGCGAAGCGAGCAGCGTTTCAATGTTCTTGAGAACGCTCGAACGTTAAAACGTTCGAAATCTTTGATTTCGGTCACGTTCCAAGGTTATTATAACGCAAACAACCTGCGTAGCGAAGCGAGCAGCGTTTCAATGTTCTTGAGAA
Source organism: uncultured Oscillospiraceae bacterium (assembly GCA_964520995.1). Lineage (GTDB taxonomy): Bacteria > Bacillota > Clostridia > Oscillospirales > Ruminococcaceae > HGM13222. Next base: position 2 of record CAZFQM010000023.1, on the reverse strand, counting down.
CG
>CAZFQM010000022.1:0-12259 GCA_964520995.1 uncultured Oscillospiraceae bacterium | reverse complement strand
CCCCTTTCCCAGAGCGTTGTTGACTTTGTCGACACGCTCAAGCACTTTGAGAAATCAAGGTGCTTTTTTCATATAAAAATGGTTGTAGTAGAGGCGTAAAGCTGTATTGTATGTGAAAACAATTTCACGAAAATGTAATGAAATGTTTTCAGCCGTCTCTTTTTGCTCCTCAAGTGATATTGCTCGACCTCGACGACTTCAAAAATCGTATTTTTCGAGAGAAAGCGGGGAAAATATTCGCCGAGACATTTCGATAAATTCACAATATGGCAATAAATCTGCTGCCGGAAAATGGTATAATGTTCTTATCAATATCCAATCGTTCGTAAAAATATTGGAATACCGTCGAGTCTCATGTTGGGGGCATTATCGGAATTTAAAATACGATAACCGTAATATCGGAGCAAATAAAAAGGAATGGTGATCATTGTGAGCTATAATTTATGCAGAACGTCGATCGGTGATTGCGTGTTTTTTAACAGTGTAATCGATAAACGATATAAAACCAATCGCATTTCGGTCAATCTGATTCTGCCGTTGGAGCGGGAAAAGGCCTCTGTTCGCGCTTTGATTCCGAATTTATTGCGCAAGGGGTATCGGGAATGCCCCGATTTTACCGAATTCAGTAAGAAGCTTGCAAGGCTGTACGGCTCGTATATCGGATATGATGTTTCCGCTATCGGGGATAGTCAGGTGATGACCCTGTCGGCAGGCGTGATTGATGATATGTATGCACTGGATGGGGAGCCGCTGCTTGGCGAAATATCCGAAATTCTGTCCAAGGTCGTATTGGATCCGGTTTTGGAAAACGGCTTGTTTTCGGAGAAAGAGGTCGAGCTGGAAAAGCAAGCTCTGATTGACTTAATCGAATCGGAGATGAATGAAAAACGCCATTATGCCCTGAATCGTGCCATGTCCCTGCTGTGTGCGGGGGAGCCTGCCGGGGTGAACAAATACGGATATGCGGAGGATGTCAAAAAAATTACGACAGCCGAGGCAACGCAGGCATATCGCGAAATGCTGGAATCCGCAAGAATTGAAATCATGTTTGTCGGTTGCGGCGATCCGGAAAAACCGCGGGAGATTTTTACCAAAGCGTTTGCCGAGCTTGCCCGTCTGCCGCGAAGCTTTTCCGTTCTCGAAATCAAAAAGAATACCGAAAAATTAAAAGAAGAAACCGAGCGAATGAATGTGGCGCAATCCAAGCTGGTGTTGGGCTTCCTTACCGCTTTGGCACCGTCTGACAGTGACTTAATCACCATGCGTTTGATGATTTACCTGTTCGGAGGAACGCCCTCCTCTAAGCTGTTTTTGAATGTGCGCGAGAAGATGAGCCTTTGCTATTATTGTGCGGCACGTCCAAATGTTTCTAAGGGAATTGCCTTTGTGGATTGCGGTGTGGAGCATCAAAATATCGAAAAGGCAAAAACGGAAATTTTAAATCAATTAGAGCAGCTGCGAGAGGGCAATTTTACCGATGAGGAGTTAAATTATGCCAAGCTCAGCATGGTAAACACTTTCCGCTCGGCAGGAGATTCCGCCGCCTCCATAGAGGGGTGGTACTTGTCTCAGGTGCTGTACGGTACCGAGCGCTCCCCCGAAGCAGAGGCAGAGTCGATTGCCGCAGTAGACAGATCCGCAGTGATTGCGGCGGCAAATCGTTTGCAGCTTGATACCGTATATTTGTTAACCGATGAGTCGGTCGGAAAATAAGGATGAAAGGAATGGCGGTAAAGAATGAATTACAATATTGTTAAGGATGAAAAATTAAATGAGTCTTATATTGCGCTTGACCATCCTTCCGGCTTAAAGGTATTGCTTTATCCGATGAAAGGCTACAGCACGGCATATGCGTTGTTCGGGACGAAATACGGCTCTATTGATACCTGCTTTAAAACGCAGGCGGAGGAGGATTTCATCGAGATTCCGGCAGGTGTTGCGCATTTTTTGGAGCATAAGCTGTTTGAAAGCGAGGAGGGCGATGCCTTTACCCTGTTTGCAAAAACGGGTGCGTCCGCCAACGCCTTTACCAGCTTTGATAAAACCTGTTATCTCTTTTCTTGTGCCGATCATTTTAAGCAGTCCTTTGAGTATCTGCTTTCTTTTGTCCAGGAGCCTTATTTTACCGCGCAAACGGTACAAAAGGAGCAGGGCATTATCGGTCAGGAGATTCGAATGTATGAGGACGAACCGAACTGGCGGGTGTTTTTCAATCTGCTCGGTGCGTTGTATCACAACCATCCGGTTCGTATCGACATCGCGGGAACGGTGGATTCCATCGCACAGATTGATGACCGTTTACTGTATCGTTGCTATCATACCTTTTATAACTTAAACAACATGGTTTTGGCGGTCAGCGGTAATTTTGACGTTGAGGAAGCTATCGAGGTTATTGACCGCAAGCTGAAGCCGGCAGAAGATATCTCGATTGAACGCAAAGAGGTAGAAGAGCCGTTAACGGTAGCAAAATCCGCAGTAACACAGAAATTGGCGGTTTCAATTCCGTTGTTTGCCATCGGCTTTAAAGAAAAAACGGAATCGGGTATGGATTTGCTCAAGGCGGAGATTGAGCTGGATATTTTAATGAAGGTGCTTGCGGGAAGCGGAAGCGCGCTTTATCGCAGGCTGTATGACAGCGGCTTGATCAATGATTCCTTCGGTACCGAGGTGCATTCGGGAAGAGGGTATTTGAGTGCAATCTTTGACGGCGAATCCAAGGACCCGCAGGCAGTATATCGGGAAATCTTAAAGGAAATCGAAGCGTTCCGCAGCAGCGGCATTCCCGCCGAGGATGTGGAGCGTGTGAAAAAATCGGCGTACGGAAAGGCAATTCGCGGCTTAAATGACGTGGAGGACGTTGCGGGAAGCTTGGTAAATTCTTATTTTGCCGGAGTAAACCTTTTTGACACCATCCGTGTGATTGCGGAAATCACACCGGAGGATATCATCCGTCGCTTTGCAACCTCTCTTTGCGCAGAGCGCTCCGCAATTTCGATTGTGGAACCGAACGCATAATATTCGTGCTCATGCCGATATAATCGGCATACATATAATAAAAACATATCGGGGGTAGTAACATTGGTATTAGAATTTCCAAAATTGGGATTTGAGTTGACCTTGAATGCCCAAGCGTTTTCAATCGGTAATTTTTCCGTTGCATGGTATGGAATTATTATTGCGGTGGGATTTTTGCTTGCACTGTGGTATGGCTTGTCTCACTCGAAGCAGTACGGAATCAATCCGGATAAGATGATCGATGTGGTGATTGGCGGAATTATCGGCGGAATTGTCGGCGCCAGACTTTACTATGTGTTATTCAGCTGGTCGGATTATAAAGATAATTTGCTGAGCATTTTTGAAATCTGGAACGGCGGCTTGGCAATCTACGGCGGCATCATCGGTTCGGTGACGGTCGGCGGATTGATCTGCAAATGGCGAAAGGTGAAATTCCCCGCGATGCTGGATGTTACGGGCTTAGGCTTTCTCATCGGACAGAGCGTCGGCAGATGGGGCAACTTTGTGAACATCGAGGCATATGGCTCCAATACCGAGCTGCCGTGGGGAATGTGGAGCGAGAAAATCATAAATGACTACTACAACGGAAGCTTGACAATCAGCGATACCATTGATTTTGACCCTTATTCGGCGGTGCATCCCTGCTTTTTGTATGAGTCACTTTGGTGCATTCTCGGCTTTGTGTTGATTCATTTCTTCTGGACCAAGCGCAAAAAATTCGACGGAGAAATTTTTCTCGGCTATCTTGCATGGTATGGTGCGGGAAGAGTATTCATTGAGGGGCTTCGTACCGACAGCTTAATGATCGGCAGCACCAGATTGCGGGTATCTCAGGTGCTGGCAGGCTTGCTGGTGATGGTATCGGTTATCACGATTATCGTGCTTCGCAGCCGAATCAGACGAAGCGGTGACCCGGAATATCTGCTTCCTTATGCAAAAACAGAAGCATGGCAGGAAGAAATGCGTGCTATGGAGGAGGAAGCAAGACGCTACAAGGAGCGCAAGGAGCGGAAAAAAGCGGGCTTGCCTTTGGATGAGACCGAAGAAGCGGACGAGGAATACGAAGTGGTTGCGGACGATTCGGAATCGGAGGACGATACCGAGGTGACCGAAGCGGAAAATACTGCCGAGGAAGCGGAGTCGACCTGCGAAGATGATGTGGCTTGCGAGGCGGAAGCGGAAGAGCAGCCCGTCGTATCATCGGAGGACAGCGCAACAGAGGAAAGTGAGACAGAAGAAAACGTGACGGAGGAACAGGAAGATGTCGGCGAAGCTCATTGACGGTAAGGCAGTATCTGCTCAGGTAAAAGCCGCGGTAGCTGCGGAAACCGCACAATTAAAGGAAAAGGGAATTCTGCCGGGTCTGGCGGTGATTATTGTCGGAGAGGATCCCGCCTCCCGTGTATATGTCAACAATAAAAAGAAAGCCTGCGCGGCGGTTGGCTTCTATTCGGAGGAATATGCACTTCCCGCGCAGACCTCAGAAGCCGAGCTGCTTCACTTGGTTCGGGAGTTGAACGAAAATCCGAAAATCAACGGCATTTTGGTGCAGCTGCCCTTGCCCGCTCAGATTGATGAGCATAAGGTGATTGCCGCTATTGCTCCCGAAAAGGACGTAGATGCTTTTCACGCGGCGAATGTGGGAAAAATCATGATCGGCGATTATGATTTCCTGCCCTGTACGCCGTCCGGATGTATGGATTTGATTCATTCCACCGGGGTGGAAATCGCGGGGAAAAGCTGTGTGGTCATCGGCAGAAGCAATATTGTGGGGAAACCGATGGCGATGCTGCTGCTTCATGAAAGCGGCACGATTACGATTTGCCATTCCAAGACCCGCAATTTAAAGGAAATCTGTCAAAATGCCGATATTTTGGTGGTTGCCATCGGAAAAGCAAAGTTTGTTACCGGAGATATGATCAAAAAAGGCGCCGTTGTCATTGATGTGGGGATGAATCGGGACGAGAACGGAAAGCTTTGCGGTGATGTGGATTTTGAGTCGGCAAAGGAGGTCGCCGACTACATTACCCCTGTGCCCGGCGGAGTCGGACCGATGACGATTGCTACCCTGATGCGGAACACCTTAACTGCGGCAAAGGTGCAAAATCATATTCTGTAAGGTCTTGCAGGCTGCCGAAAGAGGCAGCTTGGGCAAAATTTTCCAAATGTAATCGGTGTGCCCGAAAATCTTTATTACAAAAGGCGGTTGTTTTTTTACAGTACAGCTGTTATAATATTTTTTGGTTATGCTGAATTTGCAGCGACAAAGAGGCTCGCCTTACCCTTGTGAAATTGCGGGGGTAAATCGGCGGGCTTTTTATCTGTGTCGGCTGAGTTTGCAAATATCAATGAGGGAGGCGAAAGCGATGATCGTTTCGTTGGAGGAAGTCAGTAAAATTTATAACGGAAATGTTTTGTTTGAGCATATCAATGCGAAGATAGAAGATACCGACCGTATCGGTTTAATCGGCCCGAACGGAGCGGGAAAGACCACCCTGCTTCGATTGATTTGTCGGGAGGAGCTTGCCGATGATGGTATAGTTGCCGTCTCCAATCGCAAAACGATCGGCATTTTGCACCAAAACAGCGGGTTAGACAAGAACAGTACGATTATCGACGAAATGAAGTCGGTGTTCCGCCCCTTGTTGGAGATACAACGCAGGACAAAGGAAATCGAAGCCGTTTTTGCCGAAAATCGGATGGCAGAGGATTCCGCCGAGTATCAGGCTTTGTCGGCGGAATATTCCGAAAAAACCGCTTTTTTCGAGCAGAAAGACGGTTATCTGATTGACGTGAAAATCAAGACGGTTCTAAACGGCATGGGATTCGGCGATAAGGCGTCGGATACCGTAATCAGCACCTTGAGCGGCGGAGAAAAAACACGGCTGGCAATGGCAAAGCTGTTGCTTGAGCAGCCGGAGCTGTTGATTTTGGATGAGCCGACCAATCACCTGGATTTTAAGACGCTGACCTGGCTGGAGGACTATCTTGCCGGGTATAAGGGTGCGTTGCTGATTGTCTCTCATGACAGATATTTCTTGGATCGCTGTACCGACAAAACCTGGGAGATTGAGAATCATCGCTTGTCTGTCTACAAAGGCTCCTATTCGAAATTCCTGGTAATCAAGCAGGCAAATTACGAACGTCAGCTGAAGGAATATGAAGAGCAACAGCGGGAAATTGCAAAAATGCAGGAGTTTATCGACAAGAACATTGTTCGAGCGAGTACCACCAAGAGTGCGCAAAGCCGTCGCGCCGCCCTGGAACGAATGGAGCGAATCGAAAAGCCCTATTTGTATCATAAAACGCCGATCATTCATTTCAGCTATGCGCAGGAGCCGGTAAAGGAGATTTTGAGTGTCACGGATATGGATTTGTCGGTGGGCGCAGGAGACACCTATCGGGAGCTGGCTCATGGGATTACACTTGAGCTGGAACGAGGGGAAAAGCTTGCGGTAATCGGTACCAACGGCATCGGAAAATCCACTTTTTTAAAGGCAATCCAGAACAAGCTTCCTTATCGACGCGGGAGGGTCGTTTGGGGCGGAAATGTGAAGCGTTCCTTCTTTGAGCAGGAAACGGCAATGCTGAATCCGGACAATACGGTTTTAGAGGAGCTGTGGCAACGCTATCCGTCGATGAATGAAACTGCGGTACGCTCGGCTTTGGGTGCGGTTTTGCTGACCGGGGAAAATGTATATAAAAAGGTCGGTGTGGTCAGCGGTGGGGAGCGCGTAAAGCTGAGCCTAGCCATTTTGATGCTGGAGCATCCGAACGTACTGATTATGGACGAGCCGACCAATCATCTTGACATATACACCAAAGAGGTGTTGGAAAAGGCGCTGGTGGAATATACCGGCACCCTGATACTGGTTTCGCATGACCGCTATCTGCTCAATAAGGTTCCGACTCGGATTATGGATATGCAGCAGGATGAGATTCGCTTTTTCAAGGGAAGCTTCGATGAATACTCCGAATTCCGAAAGCTACAGGAGGCGGAGCCTATTGCTCCCGTGTCAAAGGCTACCGAGACGGAAAAAGCGGTAAAGGGAAATTATCGAAGCAAGCAGCAACGCAGTGAGGAGGCGAATCTGCGTCGGCGGGTCAAGGAGCTGGAGCAATTTATCGAGACCTCCGAACGGGAAATTGCCGACCTGGAGCAGGAGATGACCCTGCCGGAAATCTATCAGGATTATCGCCAAATGAATGAAAAATGTGCGGCGCTGGAGGAAAAAAAGCAGTTCCATGCGCAATGCCTGGAGGAATGGGCGGAGCTGGCGGAGTGTCTGCCATAATGCTCCTGCCGTATCCATATCAAGCATAAAAACAGACAGATGTTTATAGGACAACAGAAAGGAATTTCAGAATGACAACGGAAAATCAAACACAATTGCAGGAAAATAAAATGGGCCATGCGCCGATTTTGAAGTTAATATTATCAATGTCTTTGCCGGCGATGTTCTCTATGCTGGTACAAGCGTTGTATAATGTAGTAGACAGTGTATTCGTATCGCAAATCAGCGTGGGAGATGCGGAGCTGACAGCAGTCTCCATTGCGTTCCCGATTCAAATGCTGCTGACTGCATTCGGCGTGGGAACCGGAATCGGCTTAAATTCGTTGGTCTCCCGCCGATTGGGAGAGCAGGATGCCGAGGCAGCCGATTCGGCGGCTACTCATGGTATATTGCTCGGAATTTTAAACTGGCTTATCTTTGCCGTTTTCGGCATTGCGTTTATCGAAATGCTGATGCCGCTGTTTACCAACAATGCCGAAATCGCAGAGATGAGTATTGACTATCTGCATATTGTTACCATCTTTTCGTTCGGAACATTTATTGAAATCAATTTGGAAAAAACACTTCAGGCAACCGGAAATATGATATTCCCGATGCTGTTTCAGCTCAGCGGTGCGATTACCAATATTATTTTAGACCCGATTTTTATTTTCGGCTGGTTCGGCTTGAAGCCGATGGGCGTTACCGGAGCGGCAATCGCCACCGTGCTGGGGCAGATCGTTTCGATGATATTCGCCGTTATCGTCATCTTTACGCGGGAGCACGCAGTTCATATCACTTTTAAGGGCTTTCGATTGAGCTGGCGCACCATTAAGGATATTTATGCGGTCGGTATTCCGTCTATCATCATGCAATCAATCGGTTCGGTGCTGATAATGGGCTTGAACAGTATTTTGAAAGGCTTTTCCGATACGGCAACCGCAGTATTGGGCGTTTATTATAAGCTGCAATCCTTTGTGTTTATGCCGGTTTTCGGATTGACACACGGTGTTTTGCCAATCATGGGGTATAATTTCGGCGCAAGGAACCGCAAGCGCCTATTGGATGCGTTACGGATCGGCAATATTATCGCAATCGGTATTATGGCGGCGGGGACACTTCTGTTTTGGGTGATACCGAAGCAGTTGCTTTTGATCTTTAACGCTTCCGAACAAATGTTGAAAATCGGTGAGCCGGCGTTGCGGATTATCAGCCTTTGCTTTATTTTTGCGGCATTGGGCATTATGTTTTCCACCTTGTTTCAGGCAATCGGCATGGGTGCCAAAAGCCTGTTTATCTCTGTTTTGCGGCAGCTTGTCGTCATTTTGCCGGTGGCATGGCTTCTGTCAAAGCTCGGCTTGGGATACGTATGGTATGCATTTCCTATTGCGGAAGTGGTTTCGCTGATTGCCAGCATCTGCATATACAAAAGAATATACAATAAGCATCTGCAATACATTTGAGATTGCCGATAGGCTTTGTAAAAACAAATCAACGCTCCGAGCGGAGCATCGGAATACCGTTAATCATAGGCAATAATATATCGAGAAAGGGTTGTTCATGATGTCGGAAAAGAGCATCACAGCAAAAATCGGATATCTGTTTTTTTGTCCTGTCGATTCGGGAGCCTTCGCCACACAACAGGGCAGTAAAAAGAAAACGGGGGTAAACATACAAGAGGTTATTGACGGCTTTTCACGTACCATGACCGTGGTCGGAGATAACGATGCGGACAAGAGCAAAATCATGTCGGATATTAAAACGGGGGAGGACTTTCTTTACGGCGGGAAGTTGAAGTTTCCTTGTCACAGATACCTTTTCCCGGAGATGTGTTTCTCTCTTCCGAATGTCGAGCTGACCGATTGTCATGTTCTGCTTACCCTGTTTGAGGAGGCAAATACCTGCGAGGTGGCAATCGAGTGTACGGCGGAGACCGACTCGGTGGAAAATCTTGTTTTTATGCGCCAGATTTTTCTCGGCAGTCAGCCCTTTGCACAAGACGGAAAAAGCATTCCTCAGCTGGCGGATGTTTTTTTGAAGCCGTTCGGCGGCTCGGCATCCGCTTCGCAAATTGCCTATTTAATCGAAATCAGCAACTATTTCGGTAGTCCTTTCCCGGAAGAGGCCTTGTCGCAAAATGCCAACGAGCTTTACGGCATCATGACGGGGGATGAGGGATACGCCTTTATTTCGTCGGCACTTTCGGAGCAACGCCTGGCGAATCGTTGGTCCACCCGTAATTTTGTCAGTGCGGTGGTATTTCACAATAATTTCCTGCTGTTAAACTTCAGCGAGACCGCCAATACCGAGCATTATCGCACCCATCAGGGCGATTTCGGCACGCGGTATTACGGTGCGCCGAACCCTTATTTCTTGATGGATTCGGTTACTGCGGGGGTCAATCACGGTATTTACTTTTCCTGTGAGGCGGGAATGGTAGCCAAAACGATTTCCGCCAATGTCTTAAATCGACAATCGCAGAAGATACATACCGCTTCCAGCCGTATCAGCGAAGAAATACGCTCTACCAAGGATTTGCGACGGGATTTGATTTTGACCCTGAATCGTTTGGAGGGCATCGGCATGGCGGAGCTGGGCGAGCTTGACCGCATGATTATGGATGGGCTTGAGATCAATCCGTTGGTTGAAAAAATCAAGTATCTGCTGGAGCTGTTGGAATCGGAGCTGGATTTGCTGTATCAGACCAGCACGAATAATTTGATGAACATTTTGACGATATGCGGCTTGCTGCTTGCGGCGGCGCAGGTAGTGCTTGCCTTTTTTGTGTAAATGCGATTTTCGGCGGAGTATTTGTCTGTTGTGCGGGAAAGGAAGAAAGAAATGGCTCATTTGCTTTTGGTGGAGGATGACAAAACCATTGTTGCCAATCTGACCGCCTTTTTGCAATCGGAGGGCTTCTCGGTTCGGAGCGTATCGGGGCAGGCGGCTGCTCTTGAGGCGTTAAAGAGAGAAAGCTATGACCTGATTTTGCTCGATATTTCCTTATCCGACGGAAACGGATTTGCGGTCTGCTCTGCGGTGAAAGCGGAATATGATATTCCGGTCATCTTTTTAACCGCATCGGGAGATGAATACAGTACGGTGACCGGCTTTGATGTCGGCGCCGATGATTATATCCCGAAGCCCTTTCGTCCCCGCGAATTGGTGTCGCGCATCAAAAATGTTCTGCGCCGTGTCGGTAAAAACGGCGGTGTCATTCGGTTGGGGGATGTCACGGTGGATACGGTAAAGGGCATGGCGATGAAAAACGGTGCAGAGCTTTATCTTTCGGCATTGGAATATCGGTTGCTGCTTGTTTTTATCAATAATCGCGGTGCGGTCTTGTCCAGAAATCAATTGCTGGAGGAAATTTGGGATGCCGCAGGGGAATTTGTCAATGACAATACACTCACGGTATATATCAAACGGCTGCGCGATAAAATAGAATCGGACCCGCAGAGCCCGCAAATCATTAAAACGGTACGCGGGATCGGGTATCGTGTGGATTAGGGGGAGCAAAATGGGATTTTTCAGAAATGCGGAGATGCGAAGAACCGTACTGCTGTCTGCGGTAATCGCCGCAGCTGCTGTCTCGGCGGCTGCAATATGGGATATCCGATTCGGTGCGTTTGTGTTGGTGCTTTCCTTGTTGCAGGAAGGAGTGTTGCTCCTTTCTGCATTTTTTCGTTATCGGCGGATTGCGGAGCTTTCGGGGGATATTGATAAAATTTTGCACGGAACGCAGCGTATTTCTCTTAACCGATATGCCGAGGGAGAGCTTGCCGTGCTGCAAAGTGAGCTGGATAAAATGATTATTCGTCTGCAGGAGCAGCAGGAAAAGCTTACCGCTGATAAGCGCTTCCTTGCCGATTCCATTGCGGATATTTCGCATCAAAGTCGCACGCCGTTGACCTCCATTCATTTGGTGCTTTCTCTTTTAACCGAGGACGGAATTTCGGAGAAGCGTCAAAAGGAGCTTTTGCAGGAGCTATATGAGCTGATCGCACGAATTGATTGGCTGATTTCGGCGTTGCTGAAAATGTCCAAGCTGGATGCGGGAACGGTGGAGTTCCAAAAGGAACGGCATTCCTTGGAGCGGCTTGTCCGCAATGCCTGTGAACCGTTGCTGGTGCCGATGGAATTGCGGGAGCAGACATTGCAAATTACTGCCGCGGGGTATTTCTCGGGAGATGCTTCCTGGACGACGGAGGCACTGACCAATATCATCAAAAACTGCATGGAGCACACACCGAGCGGAGGGACAATCTCCGTTTTTGCCGAGGAAAACACCCTATATAGCCAAATTACGGTACAGGATAACGGCACGGGAATCGCCAAGGAGGATCTGCCGCATATTTTCGAGCGGTTTTATAAAGGAAAGGAATCCGATGAAAAAAGCGTGGGAATCGGGCTTGCATTGGCTCGAATGATTGTGACGATGCAGGGCGGAATCGTTCAGGCAAGGAATCTTTCTCCACACGGAGCAGAGTTTACTCTTCGCTTTTACCGGTGAGGATACATCGCTGCTACGCTTCTGCTTTTCTTTATCGGTATCGGAAAGTGACGAATTTGTCACTTTTAAGTCACTGCTTTGTCACCCGAAATTGCTACAATAAAGCTGTAATCGAAATGAAAGGATGCGCTTGCAATGGAAATATTACGCGTTGAAAATCTGACAAAGGTTTACGGCACCGGCGAAAACGAGGTACGAGCACTGGATGATGTTTCCTTTTCGGTTCGAAAAGGGGAGTTTGTGGCGATTTTTCGTCGTCGGCAGGTCGGCTTGATTTATCAATTTTACAATTTGATTCCGGTACTGAATGTGACCGAAAATATTACGCTTCCGGTGCTGATGGATGGCAGAAGGGTAAATGAGGAGCGCTTGGAGGAGCTGTTGAACATTTTGAAGCTGAAGGGGCGGGAGAACCATCTGCCGAATCAGCTCTCGGGCGGACAGCAGCAACGCGTTT
>CAZFQM010000021.1:4781-12291 GCA_964520995.1 uncultured Oscillospiraceae bacterium | reverse complement strand
GGTTTGTTCCTGATCAAATCAAGAACGATTTGAACCTTTCTGGGAGCGATTCTGACATGTCTGAGGTAAGCTTTTGCTTCCATTTAAAAATTCCTCCTTCCGGCCTATTTTCCGTTGTTAGACGTTTTGGATCCCGCGTGACCCTTATATGTCCTTGTAGGCGCAAACTCACCGAGCTTATGACCTACCATGTCTTCGGTAACATATACTGGTACATGCTTACGTCCGTCATGAACTGCGAATGTGTGACCAACGAAATCCGGGAATATTGTTGAAGAACGGCTCCAGGTCTTGAGAACTCTCTTTTCGCCTGCTTCGTTCATCTGCATAACTCTTTTTAACAGGACCGGCTGTACATAAGGTCCCTTTTTAACACTTCTACCCATGATTCATCTGCCTCCTTTCGACATTACTTCGCATTTCTGCGTTTTACGATAAACTTATCGGAGCGATGATGCTTCGCACGAGTCTTATATCCGAGAGCAGGTTTGCCCCAAGGAGTAACCGGTCCGGGACGTCCGACGGGAGATTTACCTTCACCACCACCGTGCGGATGGTCGCAGGGGTTCATAACAGAACCGCGAACGGTCGGTCTCCAACCCATATGACGTTTTCTTCCCGCTTTACCGATGCTGACATTCTCGTGGTCGATGTTGCCGACCTGACCGATTGTCGCAACGCAATTTACCGGAACATTTCTCAGCTCGCCGGAGGGCAGACGAACCAGCGCATAAGCGCCTTCCTTTGCCATCAGCTGTGCCATGTTACCTGCTGCACGAACCAGCTGTGCACCTTTGCCGGGGTAAAGCTCCACGTTGTGGATAAAAGTACCGACCGGGATGTTAGCCATCGGAAGTGCGTTGCCGGGTTTGATATCAGCGTCTGCGCCGGAACGGACAACATCGCCGACCTTCAAATCATGCGGAGCAAGGATATAACGTTTTTCGCCGTCCTCATACTGCACCAAAGCGATATGAGCGGAACGGTTCGGATCGTACTCTAAGGTGAGTACGTTTGCATTCATGCCAACTTTATCTCTCTTGAAGTCGATGATACGATATTTGGTACGGTTTCCGCCGCCTCTGTGGCGAACGGTGATTCTGCCGTAGCTGTTTCTGCCGGATTTGTTTTTCAGCGGAGCAAGCAAGCTCTTTTCGGGAGCAACCTTGGACAGCGCGGAGTAATCGGTAACCGTCATCTGACGTCTGGAAGAGGTTGTTGGTTTGTAGCTTTTAATTGCCACTGTGTTCACTCTCCTATTTCGGTTTAGCGGCCGGCTGAAGCCGACCATACGTTACCTGCCTTTACCAGTGGTAAAGACCTTTGCATGAAAAAACTTTGATTAGTTCATGCCCTCGAAGAACTCAATCCCTTTTGAATCCTCTTTCAGTGTAACAATTGCTTTTTTCCAATTCGGCTTGTAACCGACATTTCTGCCGACACGTTTCTGTCTGCCTTTGCAGTTCATGGTGTTAACCTTTGCAACAGAGACATTGAACAGAGCCTCAACCGCTTTTGCGATTTCGATTTTGTTTGCGTCAACCGCAACGCGGAAGGTGTACTTTTTGTCGGCAATCCGCATCATGGAATCCTCGGTAATAATCGGTTTCAAGATAACATCTTGTGCTGTTCTCATTATGCGTACACCTCCTCAAGTTTTGCGATGGCATCCTTCGCTACGATAAAGGTATCATAATGGAGAATGTCATATACATTGAGTGTGTTTACCAGAGCGGTCTTAACGCCGGGAATATTCGCTGCGCTCTTGATCACCTTCTGGTCAACAGCCGGCATTACAATGAGTGCTTTTTTGCCTGCATTGCAAGCGGTGAGCATATCAATGATTGCCTTTGTTTTGAAGTCCTCAAGCTCGATTTTCTCGATGATCATCATATTGTTATCCAACACCTTGGTGGATAAAGCGGATTTCATCGCCAGTCTCTTCACCTTTTTGTTGAGGGAGTAGCTGTAATCGCGAGGCTTCGGCCCCAACGCGATTCCGCCGTGAGTCCATTGCGGTGCTCTTGTGGAACCTTGTCTTGCATGGCCGGTGCCTTTTTGCTTCCAAGGCTTTCTGCCGCCGCCGCGCACCTCTGTACGGGTGAGGGTAGACTGTGTGCCCTGACGTTGGTTAGCGAGATAGTTTACTACCATCTGATGCATAACCGATTCATTCGGCTTAATACCGAAAATAGCATCCGAAAGCTCCATAGAAGAAACTTCTTTTCCTGCCATATCTAATACTGCAACCTGTGGCATTTTGCTTCCTCCTTCCCTTAAGCCTTCTTGACACTGTTGATTATGGTAACGATACCGCCCTTAGGACCGGGAATCGCACCCTTCAGTGCAATCAGATTGTTTTCCGCATCAACCTTAACAACAACCAGATTCTGGATTGTAACGGTTTCTGCACCCAAGTGACCCGGCATTTTCTTGCCTTTCGGGATTCTGGACGGGTCGGAAGCAGCTGCCATTGAGCCTGCATGACGGTGAACCGGTCCGGTACCGTGGGTCTCTTTTAATTTGGAATTGTTGTAACGCTTTACGGTACCCGCGAAGCCTTTACCCTTGCTGGTGCCCTGAACATCAACGATGTCACCCTCTGCGAAAAGATCCGCTTTCAGGATGTCGCCGACATTAACAGCATCGCAATCTTCCAGTCTGAATTCTTTCAGTGTTCTCTTCGGGGCTACGTCCGCTTTTGCGAAATGTCCCGTCATAGGTTTGTTGACATTGCCCGGTTTCATATCTCCGAAACCAATCTGAACAGCATTGTAGCCGTCATTCTCGATTGTTTTCTTCTGAGAAACAACGCAAGGTCCTGCTTCGATGACGGTAACCGGAATAACGTTACCTTTTTCATCGAAAATTTGGGTCATACCGATTTTTTTACCGATAAGTCCTTTTTTCATGATGTTTACCTACTTTAGGTTATTGGTTGGCTGAGCCAACATGACCTGCTTGGCTTTCGAAAAACGAAATCAGTTTTCTGTCTCAGAACTTGATTTCGAGCTCTACGCCGGCAGGAAGTTCCAGGCTCTGGAGCGCTTCCACTGTTTTGTTGGAAGGTCTCAGGATATCAATGAGCCTTTTGTGGGTTCTCATCTCAAACTGCTCACGGCTGTCCTTATACTTATGAACCGCACGGATGATGGTTACGATTTCCTTTTCGGTCGGAAGTGGAATCGGGCCGGATACTCTGGCGCCCGTACGCTTTGCGGTTTCCACAATTTTCACCGCTGACGCATCGACCAAGCTGTGGTCATAACCTTTCAGTCTGATTCTGATTTTTTCCTTGACTGCCACTGTCATCGCCTCCTTAAATTATTCTTTGGGGGGAAGACCAAAGCTGACACGCTTCCGTGTGTTTCACACACGAACATAAAAAATTCCGAAAAAACCGTATAGTTCTCCCGGAGCGTCCCTAATACGATTGTTGCCCTGACAGGGATAGCTTTACACAAGCCCGTCAAACATTGCAATCCCATTATTCAGCTTTTGTCGCCCGGTTTAAAATCGGACATACTCCACGGAAAAACCAAAACAGCCGAAGCTGTTCTGCAACCTCCCGCTTCAACGCATATCTGTCGCAGTCACGCTTAGTTATTATACAATATCATTTTGCAAAATGCAAGCTTTTTAAAAAAGAACTTTGAGAATTTTTTTAAGTTTTTTTGTGCATAAATCACAATTTGAAATTTTCTTGCCTCTTTGCCTCCCTCTGACGAGGGAGGTGGCTTTTGCGGAGCAAAAGACGGAGGGAGAGAGTTGCCTCCCGCAACCTCACTCCGCGAACTCCGAGCTTTTCCTTTTACTAAGCCTGCCGCGGATAAAATCCAAGCATTATGCTTGGTGCAGGGAATTATTCCCTGCCTGCCGTTAAAGATTGATCCACTCGCCCGGTCTCTTCATTGCCTCAACAGCCGCACCGCGCGCTTCCATAATCCGTAGCGTCTCCTCCTGCGACACGGGCAGTGTGCCGTCCTTGTAAAACCGCACCAACTCCCGAATAAAGGCAGAGAAGAAATCCTCGGTAGCAGCTACCACCTTGTTTTCTCCGTTGCGGAATGCGACGTTTAAGGTGTAAGCCAGCCCGTTGGTATATCCATTTACGGTAGCCAGCCGTCCGTCGGTAAATTCCAGAGTCAAGGTGTAAAATTCGCCCTTTTGCAGTCCCATGACCCGCTTCACCGGCGCCTGCATCAGCATGATAATCGGCTCAAGCTGGTGAATGACATAGATTTCAAAGCCGCAACCGCCGACCGAAGCGATTCCCTCGATTTGATCGCGATCCAATTCCAGATAGGATTGGGAAAACCGCAATGCAGAGGAGGAATAGCAGGGGGTGTGATATTGATTTGCCAAGGCGAAAATGCGCCGTGCAGTGTCGGCATCCGGTGTAAAGGTCTTGTCGATGTAAACTCGCTTTCCCGAGCGTAGCGGAATTTGACACAATGCCTCATGGAATTCACAATTGTCGGGGGAAAGGATGGTAATTGCATCGCTCTTTTCCACCAGCTCGTCAATGGAATAGCAGCGTTCCA
Organism: uncultured Oscillospiraceae bacterium; assembly: GCA_964520995.1. Taxonomy (GTDB): domain Bacteria; phylum Bacillota; class Clostridia; order Oscillospirales; family Ruminococcaceae; genus HGM13222. Next base: position 7,747 of record CAZFQM010000021.1, on the reverse strand, counting down.
CCTTGTTGCTTTCGCACCATTCATCGGTGGTCATTCCGCCCTTAGGACTGTCTATCATCGCATAAGCATACGCAACCTCCACCGTAGGATCCACCTCACGAAACCACTGCGGATAATTGTTGGCGTGCCATTCATCAAGATAATAGTCGATAAAACCGATTTTCATAATAAAATACCTCCCGAATCGAAGTCTCAGTGATGCCGATTGATACGGCCTTACAGGATAAATGGTAGCCGTAAAATCGGCTGCAGTCAATGCGTTTTCTCCAAAATAAAAAGAAATGGTAAACAGCATAATCAAAAATGATATTTTCGTTCTGCCGTCGTTAAGGTAAAATAAAATCAGAAGATATCCGTCTGACAACAGATCATTATTTTGATTCGGAGGTTTTAGAATGAAAGTAGCAATTATCGGATGCGGAACCATCGCAAACAGCGCACACATCCCGTCGTACATGAATAATGCAGAGGCGGAAATTTTATATTTCTGCGATATTATTCCCGAGCGTGCCGAAGCGGCAGTAGAGAAATACGCCTGCGGTAAGGCGGTCACCGACTATAAGGAGGTACTGGCAGACCCCGAGGTCGAGGCAGTATCGGTCTGCACCCCCAACAACGTGCACGCAACCATCGCCATCGACGCCCTGCGCGCGGGGAAGCACGTGCTTTGCGAAAAACCCGCCGCCCGCACCTATCAAGAGGCATTGGAGATGCACAAGGTACAGCACGAAACCGGAAAAACCTTAAATATCGGTGTGGTCAATCGCTTCAATGACAGCGTAAACCGCATTAAAGAATACATCGACAGCGGCAAGCTCGGTGAGGTCTATCATGTTTATGTCAGCTTCCGCTCCCATCGCAGCATTCCCGGCTTGGGCGGCGCCTTTACCACCAAGGCAATTGCCGGCGGCGGCGCGCTGATTGATTGGGGCGTACACTTTTTGGATATCGTCATGTATTGCTGCGGAGACCCGACGCCGAAAACGGTAACGGGCGAAGCGTTCTGTAAGCTGGGCAAGAACATGGAGGAATATGTCTATGAATCCATGTGGGCAGGTCCGCCGAAATATGACGGCATATATGATGTAGACGATTCGGTCACCGGTATGATACGTACCGACGGTCCGACCATCACCCTCAACGGTGCTTGGGCGCAAAACATCGACAAGGACGATGAGATGTACATTGATTTTCTCGGCACAAAGGCGGGAATCCGCCTGCATTACGGAAAGAACTTCGAGGTGTTTACCACCGAGAACGGCGCACTGATTTCCTACTCACCTAAATTCGATATGCGCAATCATTTCCAAAACGAGATTGATGCCTTTGTCCGTTGCGTGCAGACCGGGGAAAAGCTGGCGTCGCATATTGACACCGTAATCATCACCGCCGAAATGATGCAAGCAATCTACGATTCCTCCGATGCACATCGTGAAATCGTGTTGAATCAGTAAAACAATTTTAACAGTGGGGAAGGGCAAAGATGAAACCATACGGAATATTGCTGATCGGATGCGGGCATATCGGTGAAGCACACATCGCAGACATTTACTATCGTGACAACATTCGCATCGTTGCAGTGGTCGACACCGATCTCGAGAGAGCAAAGGCGTTTCAACGAAAATATGCGGCTGCATATTGCTCTGCCGATTATCATGACTTTCTGTTCCGCGACGATGTGGATATCGTAATCTGTGCCACCTATGTCAATACCCATCTTGCCATTCTCAAGGATTGTATTCGGGCAAAAAAGCACCTCTTATGCGAAAAGCCGATTGCCGATAATACAGAGGCGGGCAGGGAGTTTTGCCGCTTGGTAAGACAGGCGGAAATCAAGGTCTTGCCGGCGCATATTCTGCGTTATAACCACAGCTACCAAAAGATTAAGCAGCTCATCGAAGAGGGTGCAATCGGGCAATTTCAAGCGGCGAGAATGGTTCAAAACCACCACTGCAAGGATTGGCAGCGGTATTATCGCCTGTTGCAGGATTGCACTCCGATTGTGGATTGCGGTGTCCATTACTTTGATGTGCTGCAATGGATCAGCGGGCAAAAAATCACCCATGTTTCCGGCTTCGGCACCACCGTCGGCAATGACATCGGCAGCTGTCCCTACAACTACGGCGTTGCCAATCTTTTTCTCTCGGGAGGAGCTATCGGCTATTATGAAGCAGGCTGGAGCGAAACCCTTGCCTCCTGTAATGTAAAGGAATTTATCGGAAGTGAGGGCAGGATTTCCCTCACGCTGAGAAGCTTCCGTTCTGCCGATAACGAAGAGGGCGACCTCATCGAGCTTTACCGCAAAAACGGCAATCAATATCGGAAGATCAACGTCAATGCCGCCTACAAGCCGATGTGGGAGCAGCTTTCCGCACTCATCGACATGATAGAGGGCAGACCGACCGCGGCGCCCTCCTTTGAAGAGCTGTATTCGGCATTTCTGGTCAGTATGGCTGCCGATCGGGCAATCAGAGAACAACGAATCGTTTCGGTCGAAGCGTAATCGGTTCCTTTATTTTCAGACAAACAAAAAACAGAGCATAGTCGGTTTGAACCGACTATGCTCTGATTTTATTGTAAGGCAGCTTGTCAAAATTACTTCGAGGGGTGAAAAATACTCCGATGCGACAGTTGTCACATCGGAGTATTTTATCGAGAAAAGGAGATCCTTAAAGAGCGGTTTGATAATAGCACATATCCAACAGCTCGCGTATTTGATGGGTAGTGGGCTTACGCGGATTGGAGGTGGTGCAGGTATCCGCCATCGCGGTAGAGGCGATGTCATTGCGGTATTTCTTGTATTCTTCCTCGCTGATACCCTGCGCACGTAAGCTGGTCGGAATATCCAACGCAATTTCCAAATCTTCGATTTTGGCAATCAGATTCTTCACGCTTTGCCGACCGCTGCCCGCGCCAACATGAAGCAATTTCGCCAAAGCGGCATATTTTCTCATTGCATAAGAATT
>CAZFQM010000021.1:0-4771 GCA_964520995.1 uncultured Oscillospiraceae bacterium | reverse complement strand
TATCATCCTGTGAAATGACACGCAAGCCGGCATTGAAAGCGATGACGTAGGGGAGAATGATTGCGTTGCTTCTGCCGTGCGGCACGTGCATCTTCGCACCGACCGCGTGCGCAATCGAGTGGTTGATACCGAGCTGTGCATTGTTAAATGCCATACCTGCCATGCAGGAAGCGTTATGCAGCTTTTCCCGTGCGACAATATCGTTGCCGTTGTCAAATGCTTTCGGCAGATACTCAAAAATAATCTCAATTGCCTTTTCCGCCAGGGTGTCCGAAAAGTCGGTAGCCGAGGTCGAAACATAGGCTTCGATGGCGTGAGTCAGTACGTCCATGCCGGTATCCGCCGTTACATTCGGCGGTACACTGAGGGTCAAGCGAGGATCCAGCAACGCAATATCGGGAAGCAACAGCTCATCCACCAACGGATATTTGACGTTTGCCTGACGGTCGGTAATAACCGAGAACTCGGTAACCTCCGAGCCGGTGCCGCTGGTTGTCGGGATTGCAATAAAAAGCGGCTTGTTGATATTCTCCATCCGCATATAGAAATAGTTGATGGATTTTGCGGAGTCAATAGCCGAGCCGCCGCCGATTGCGATAACGGCATCGGGGCTGTGCTCCAGAATTTTCTCAACGCCCTCTACAATAACTTCGATCGGCGGGTCGGGAATGACATCGCTGAAAATGCGATATTCGGTACCCATTTCCTCCAACACCGAAGTCAGAAGCTTGATCATTCCGGAAGACTCCACAAAGGGGTCGGTAATGACGCAAGCGTGCTTAATCTCATAATTTTTCAAATATTGAAACGCTTCCACGCCGGAATAAACCTTCGTTTTTACGACAAATGAACTCATAGTAGCCTCCAAAAGCAGTATCCTTAAAATCCGAAGACGGATTTATCAATTTTGATTCTGTTTTATTATACTCTGTTTCGGGCAAAAAGTCAAGCCGGAAACCACTCGGAGAAAAGGATGCCGACTTGCATTTTCAATATCAATGTGCTATGATAAATTCGGTAAGAAAATCGGCGCAGATAAGCCGCCCGACAATACCGTAAGAAAGATTTCCTTTTCTATAAGAAAGATTTTCCGCTTTGCCGAAGATTGCCGTAAAAATATCCGCCGACGGCAAAGAAGCCACGAGGAGATGTTAAAAATGTACTGTTATCGTTGCAGAACACAAAATCCGGAACAGGCTCTTTTCTGTAAGCACTGTAACGCTCCCTTTGATACCGTCCCCCCGCAGACCTATCCCGCTTATTCCGCGATGCCGCGGCAGAGTAGCTTAAAATGGTGGCATATTCTGCTTATTGTGCTCAGCACGCTTTTTATCATCAATATCGGAACGGGATTTTTTCTGTTCGGTGACGATACCGCTTTCGAGCTTTTTAATCTGTTTAACAGCTTTACCGCCGATGATACCCTGTATGAGCTGAACGAGCCGGCTGCTTTTCGGAGCATGGAGGTTACCGTCACCGAGGTCAAGCATTCGGGAACACTCGGCTTTACCGATGCAAATAACGATACCGAGGTTGTCACCGTTTATCTCACCGTCAAAAATATCGGTGAGGAAAAGCTGCTTTATGACCCCGAAAATTATCGGATGGCAAATAGCATGGGACAGCTCATTTCTCCGCATATTGATTATGATTCGCTGAGCTATTCCGCCTATTATGAGCTGCTTCCCGGCGGGCGGGCAGATATCGCTCTTCAGTTTGAGCAGCCGATAGATGACCCCGAATTGGAGCTGCAATATTATTATTTCTCATCCGAAATACCTACCCTGCGGTTCGAAATAGAATAAGCCTTCGAGAATTCCACAAGCAAAGTCAACGCTTGTGGAATTCTTTTGCCTGTGCCAGCAAAACATCAAATTTTGTCTGTTTATGACGAAACAGTTGACAACCGAGATAAAATGGTATATATTGTAATTAGTGATAATATTTATTCCGTCTGATTTAAAAAATTATTTAAAATGCAAGCGGAGGTGTTTCCGATGTGGCAGAGAAAATAAATAAAAATCAGACATCAAAACGTAAGAGGGGGATAATATGAAAAAAGGATTGATTTCTTTTCTTTTGGTCGGATTGCTTATCGGATTGACTGCCTGCGGGCAGGGTGCCGATTCCGAAAGCACCAAAACCTCCGAGCCCGACAAGGCCGATGCCGATGAGGCAGCATATCAGGCACTCGGTGCAAAGCTGCTCAAGGAGCTGGAGGAAAAGACCGCAAAGAAGCTGACCTTCTTTGACGTTGCCGACAAGCTGTCCTATCAAGGCTATGAGCCAATCGAAAATGTCAGCAAATTCCAGAAAATCGAGCCGTGCGCCGTATTGCAGGACAGCGCGCAAATCGCCGCCTTGAAGCAATCACTCCAAGCCGATAAGTGGCAGGCAAAGCGGATGGAGTTAAAATCAATGCCGAAGGTGTTCCTCTATTTTGACGGCGACTTCCATCTCAATTTAGAGACACAGGAGACATCGGGGCAAGCATGGATGTCGATCAATTCACCGAGCGGAACGGCGTATTATACGGTTCCCGCAGAGGTATATCAGACCATCCTTGAAAAATATCGAGATGCCGAATAAGCGTGTCGATTGAAAAAACAGGAAAGCAAGCAACCCGCGGCAGGGAGAATCACCCCTGCCGCGGGTTTTGTTGATGAGAGGAAAAAACCGAGAAACAGCAAAATAAAACCGACAAAATCCGAGCCGCCCGCACAGGGCAACCTGCCATGGAAAAACCTTAACCGTAGGCAGACAGATATTTTTATAAAATGTCTTGTTTTTCCTTTTGATTTTTGATATTATGCTTGAGAACAATATTGATATATTGAGAAAAAGGGCGGTCAGCTTCCTCTGCTAATTTTTTGGTTTCTTCTATTACATCCGGGTCGAGGGAAATGCTGACCCGCTCTTTCAGTGGCTTCATGGGGAAATTCTTTCCTTTCTTGTTGCGGTTATGCGAAATAAATACAAGGTCGTTAATGATGCTTCGTTATTCATTATTACAGCGGAGACCTGCTTTTTTATTGAAAAATATATCATGTTTTCCAGTATTACCCATAATATTTTAACACGAATCTATTCAGATTGTTGACAAGTAATAATTATTCATATATAATATGAATAATTATTACGGAATGGGAAGCGGAGCGTATGAATGTTGTCTGCCAAAATAAAATTTGCGTGTTCTATAAAGATGACGGTTGCACGAGGCAGGATATTGTGCTAAATGAGCTTGGCGTTTGCGACTCCTATGTGACCACCCTGAAGCTGCCCGAGGAGGAGCTGTCGATTGGCTTTGATTGGTCGGCGCCCTTTCCTGAGGAACTCAAATAAGCGACCGCTCGGACAGAATACGTAAAGAAGAACAAATGAAGCGTGGGGAATTTCCTCACGCTTCATTTGTTTGAAAAGCTATTTACGAAAGCACGATACCCGATTCGGGCTGTCTGCCGGGAGAAAATCAATCTGCCCGCTGTTCACATCGGCACGGGCACAGCGCACCTGTATGGGGTCACCGATACGGTAGCTCTTGGGATTGCCCGACACTTTCATTTCCGACAATCCGTCAAAGGCATAGCCCTCTCCGAGCTCCTCGGTACGAATCAAGCCCTCCACGGTATTCGGAAGCAGGACATATAAGCCCTGCGGCGTTACAGAGGATACTTGCCCCTCAAACAGCTCGTCCCGATGCTTTGCCATATACTCCGCCTTATAGCAATCCTCGCATTCCCGCTCGGCTTGCATGGCGCGTAGCTCGGTGCGAGTCGCCTGCTGTGCGGCGGAGGGGGCAAATTTGCCGTATTTTTTTTGCAGGCGGTCAATCGGCATCCCCGCAACCAGGTCGGACAAAATACGGTGAATCGCCAAATCGGGATAACGGCGAATCGGCGAAGTGAAATGCGCGTAGTCCTGTAGTACCAAGCCGAAATGCCCCAGCGGCTGTTCGCTGTACTTCGCCTTTGCCATGGAGCGCAAAACATAGGTGTTAACACAAGCGGCATAGCGGGTATCCTTGGCTTTTCGTAGCACGGCGGCAAGCTGTTCGGCACGTAGCTCAGCACGCCAATCGGGAATCGACATTCCGAGCAGGCGAAGCAGCTCCTGCAAATTTTCCGCCTTTTCGGGGGTAGGCGGCTCATGGACACGATAAACAAAGGGAAGCATCAGCTTTTTCCCCAAGGTTGCCGCCGCTTCATTGGCAAGCAGCATAAATTCCTCAATCATCCGCTCCGCCTTTCCGCGCTCCCGCGGCAGAATATCCGAAACAGCGCCGTTTTCATCCAACAAAATTTTACTTTCGACGGTTTCGATTTCGGGCGCACCGCGCTTGACCCGATTGGCAGTCAGAATATCGGCAAGCTGCTCCATTTGAAATAAAACATCGGTTAAGCCTGCATATTTTTTCAAGATTTCCTCCGATGCCGTATGCTCCAAAATACGGTTGACCTCGCTGTACACGCCCTTGACACGGGAGCAGATGACCGACTTTCGAAAATCGAAATCCAGCAGCTTGCCGTCGGCACCGACAGTCAGCAAAGCGGAAAACGCCAGCCGCTCCTCCTGCGGATTCAGGGAGCAGATTCCGTTGGAAAGCGCCTGTGGCAGCATCGGAATGACCCGATCGGCATAATATAGACTGGTTCCGCGGGAGAACGCCTCCTCATCCAACGGCGAGCCCTTGGTAACATAATGGGAAACATCGGCAATGTGCACACCCAGCTGATAGCAATCTCCCAGCTTGACCAGCGAAACGGCATCGTCC
>CAZFQM010000020.1:0-12415 GCA_964520995.1 uncultured Oscillospiraceae bacterium | reverse complement strand
CAAGAAAAAGCAGGTAACCCGTTCCTTTGGAGGTAATATGTTCTCCGGATCGGTACTGCTCTTATTTGGAACCTTCATGGCATTGCCGTTGGTATATATTGTTTCGTCTTCTTTCAAGCCGTTTGACGAAATCTTTACCTTTCCGCCGAAAATTCTGGTACATAATCCTACCTTGGATAATTTCACCGACCTGTTTATTCTATGCTCCAATTCCCTGGTGGCTTTTTCGCGATATGTCTTCAATTCTCTGTTTGTAACGATAACCGCCACCTTTCTGCACGTCATTTTCGCTTCCATGGCGGCGTATCCCTTGGCAAAAAATGATTTTCCCTTTAAAGATGTTATTTTCGGGGCGGTCGTGACCTGCCTGCTCTTTGTCCCTCAAGTCACAGCCGTTCCCACCTATATTATCATGAGCAAGCTCCATTGGATCAACACCTATGCGGCACAGATTCTTCCCACCATAGGCGGCTCGATGGGATTGTTTCTCATGAAGCAGTTTATGGAATCGTTGCCCACCTCTATGATGGAATCCGCTCGATTGGAGGGCGCGAATGAATTTTGCATTTTCTACCGAATCATCATGCCCAATGTAAAGCCGGCATGGCTGACCTTGATTATTTTTGTGTTCCAAAGTCTTTGGAATGTAACCGGCAACACAATGATCTATGACGAACAGCTCAAAACATTGCAGGTTGCCATGACACAATTTTATACCGGCGCGGGAATTGCCCGTATGGGCGTCACCTTTGCCGCATTGGTTATTTTGATGATTCTGCCGATTGGTCTGTTCATCGCTTTACAAAGCAGAGTGATTGAAACGATGGCTTTTGCCGGCATCAAGGAATAAGGAGGTGCCGCACTGATGATAAAGAAAGTCAAACAGCTCTCCTCCCTGCTTCTGTGCCTGTTGCTTCTCGGCGCACTGCCCAATGTATCGGCGGCAAACGATTCCACCTACACCTACTCTTATTGGGGAAAACCGGTCGCTTCGCCTGCCGGGATGGAAGCGGAGGCAACCTATAACGGACGACAATTGGGAATAGGCAAACTGTCCGAGCCGCACGAATTGTACATTTCCCCCGCCGGAGATATTTTTGTTTCCGATAGCGGAAATAACCGTATTTTGCAATTTGATACAGCACTGCAAATTAAAAAAATCTGGACAGATTTAACCGATACTAATCGCCAAAGCACCTCCTTGAAAGCACCAAACGGCGTTTTTGTGGATGCGCAAAACCGATTATATATTGCCGATGAGGGAAACAAGCGTGTCCTGCAATGCGATATGCAGGGGCAGATTCTAAATACCTATCTGCAACCGAAAAATGATATTCAATTTACGGGAATCGACTATTTGCCACAGCGGGTGCTGGTAGATGAAGGCGGCTATGTCTACGTCCTCTGCAAAGGCATTTATCAAGGGGCGCTGGTCTATGAAAACAGCGGCAGCTTTACCGGTTATTACGGAACCAACTATGTGGAATCGGGAATTTTTTCCGCATTGCAATTGTTGTGGAAGCGTTTTATGACCGAGGAGCAACGCTCCAAAACCAATCTGGTTTTACCCGAGGAGTTCAGCGGCTTTGACATGGATGACAAAGGCTTCATTTATACGGTCACCGAGGTCAGCTCAACCTCAACCAACCAGCTGAAGCGCATAAACCCCTTGGGTGTAGACGTGTTGGAGGAAAGCCAACGTATTTCCGCCGAATTCCAAGGAAGATACGGCGATATGGAGCTGCGCTGGTACGGCGGCAAGGTTTTGCAAACCCGCTTTGTAGATGTCAGCTATGACTCCGACGGATTTGTCAATGTGCTGGATCGTGAGCGCGGACGTATTTTTCAATACGACACCGAGGGAAACCTGATCATGCTGGGCGGCGGGTCTGCCGACCAAGAGGGCACCTTCAAAAAGGTAACCGCCATTGACAGCTACGGCGATCGAATTTACGTACTGGATGAGCAAAAGGCAAATATCACGGTATTCAAGCTGACCGACTACGGCAAAACAATACGCGAAGCCTCCATGCTGTACGGCAAGGGACTTTTTACCGAGAGCAAAGCACTATGGGAAAAGGTGCTTCGTCTGAATGCCAATTGTGAGATTGCCTACTCCGGCATCGGAAAAGCACTCTATGAAGAAAAGCAATACAAAGAAGCAATGACCTATTTTAAAAAAGGATATGACCGTCCCGGCTACAATAAAGCCTTTAAGGAATATCGGATGCGCATTTTGCAAACCGCTCTGCCATGGCTCGGGTCTGCCCTAGTAGTATTGATCGTCAGCTTGTTTGTGTATAAGCGTGTCAAGCAATTGCGGCTGCTGATTCGCCACCGGAAGCAATAAGGAGAGGATGCATATGAAAGTCTTTAAACGGTTAGGACATATTCTGATTCACCCTTTTGCCGGCTTCGGAGATTGCATTGAGCAAGGCTATTTCCCGATGAAACAGGTTTGGGGCATTTTGGCGCTACTGTTTTTGGGAAGCATTCTGCAACAGCAGTATTCCGGATTTTTATTTAATTATCATGACCCGGATTCCTTAAATATTTTATTGATTTTCGGCAAGACGATTGTACTCTTTTTCTTGTGGTGCGCGGCAAACTGGGCGATTACAACCCTGTTTGAAGGGAAAGGAACCTTTCGGCAAATCGTCTATGTCGGTGCAATAGCGGTAATTCCTTATACTGTCTCATTATACCTGTATACCCTTTTAAGCAACGTTATGCTGCAAGAAGAAAGCGCTTTCTTAACCATCATCCAATGGGTCGGCATTCTGTTCAGCTTGTTTGTGCTGATGGCTGCACTGATGACCATTCACGATTATACCCTAAAGCAGGTCATTCTCAGCACGCTGTCCTCTTTGGCATTTATTTTAATCATTCTTTTCTTGGCTGTGATTATTTTCAGCTTGTTCCAACAAGCTTACGGATTTTTCAAAGATGTATTCAACGAGCTGTCTCTTATGCTGTAGGACAGAAAGGCGGTCTGATATATGAAATTTCAATGGAAACGAGCAGGTGCTTTGGCGGTAACTGCAGCTGTGCTTTTCGGCACCGCTTCCTGCACCGCTTCGCGGGAGACTACTGCCGAAACACCTCCGTTATATTCCGTCTCGGCGGCGATGACCGAGGAGGTCGGAAAATGGGAAAACACACGCTTTTGTTTGACAGTCGATCGGCAAAGCGGCGAATTTTCCGTCCGAGATAAAGAAAATGATACGATATGGTACAGTAATCCGCTCAACCGAGCGGAGGATACCATTGCCGCCGGAAAATTTAAAATGAATATGTACAGTGCCTTGGCGATTCGCTATGCGGACCCCGATGCGGGAAGTGTCAGCTCCAGCAATTCCTATACCGCCAGCGTCCGCAAAAACGGATTGACTGTTTTCGGATTGGAAAAAGGCTTTAAAGCAGTATACCGCTTCCCGTCGGAGGGGATTACCATTCCGCTCTATGTTACCTTAACGGACGAGGGGATTCGCTGTGAAATTCCGCTGCAGGAGATTTCGGAAACCGATAAATATAAGCTGTACACCATAGAATTGCTTCCGTTCATGGGGGCAGCAAGCCTGTCGGAGGAAGGATACCTTTTCGTTCCGGACGGAAGCGGCGCACTGATCCGCTTTCAAAATCAAAAGCAGGATTATAACAGCTATGAGCAAAAGCTGTACGGCAGAGACTATGCTCATGACATGACGCAGGATAAGGTCAAAGGAGAAAGTGCAAGATTGCCGGTATTCGGGATTTCCCGCCAGAGCAGCGGCTTGCTGGGAATCATTTCGTCGGGAGACGGACGTGCCGACATTCTGGCGAATATCGCAGGGAAATACACCTCCTACCATACGGTGTATCCCTCCTTTTCGATCAGAGGAATTGACACCTATGCCATGGGAGAAAGCAGTGGTATCAATGTTAAGGTTGTCAATATTTTCGAAGAAAAAGCGCTGCCGAACGAAGTGCTGTCGGTGGAATATCTGCCGCTCTCCGAAAAAAGCAAGGATTATGTAGGAATGGCAACAGCCTATCGCGACTACCTGATGAAGTATAAAGGCTTGCAGAAAAGCAACACTGCTTCGGCGGCAATTCATCTGGAGCTGTTGGGCGGCTTTTTGAAAAAGCAATCGGTGTTGGGCATTCCGATGGAAAAGACGGTGCCTGTCACCACCTATCAGCAAGCAAAAGACATTTTGGAGGAGCTTACCACTGCGGGGACAAAAAATCTGCGTCTGCTGTATACAGGCTGGTCGGTCGATTCGATTAACGAAACGCCGCAGGTAAGAGCAAAGTACTCGTCTGCGCTGGGCAAAAAAAGCGATCTGACCGCTCTCACCGAAGCGGCAAAGGCGCAGAACATCCCACTCTATCTGTCGGTTGATCTGTCTCGGACAAGGAGCTGGAAAAACGGTCTGCACCGTTACAGCGACGCCGCCAAGGGAATCAGCCAAAATGCGGCAGTACGATATTATTATGACAAAGCAACCTTTTTCAAGCTTTCTACGGTCGCACCGCTTTATTTGATCGCTCCGCAAAAGCAGGGGCAAATGATGAAAGACTTTTTAACGGCTTCCGCAAAATGGAACGCTTCCGGCGTATTGTTAGATACTGCGGGAGACCTGCTGTATTCCGACTATGACGAGGAGTCCGGAACCGATCGGCAGCAAAACAGCCTTTTGGCTGCCGAGCTGGTCACCCTCTGTCGGGATGCAAGCCGTCAAGTCATGGTGCGCGGCGGCAATGCTTATGCCATGCCGGCGGCAACGGCGGCAACCGACATTCCCACCCAAAGCAGTGGATATGACTCCGTGGATGAAGCCGTCCCCTTTTATTCCATTGTATTTCATGGCTGTACCGAGCTGTCGGGAAGCGCCGTCAATCTTTCCGGCAATCCAAAGGAACAGCTTTTAAAGGCGGCGGAAGCAGGCACTGCGCTCCACTTTCGATTGGGTCAAGAGAACACGGAAAAGCTTTCGGGAACAAAGTATGACGACTTATACAGCCTTTGCTATACCGATTGGAAAGAGACCTTGACCGAATATGCCGCACAGCTCACACCACTTCTGGAAGCGACAGCAGGAAGCTTTATCATCGGGCATACGACCTTGGAAAACGGGTTAACGGAAACAATTTATGATAACGGCATTACAGTTTGGGTAAATTATCAAAACCACGCCGTAGCACAAAACGGAATGACGATAGAGGCGGAAAGCTTCCGCTTCGTCGGGAGGTGAAAGGACGAATGAGAAGAAAGAGAAAAATGTCCTACGAGCAGCGTAAAGGATGGATTGGTGTCGCGTTTATTTCGCCTTGGATCATCGGCTTTTTGCTGTTCTTTGCCAAGCCGTTGTTGGAATCCTTGTTTTACACCTTTCACGACCTGCGGATTACCGAAAACGCTTTCGATATGACTTTCATCAAGCTGGAAAACTACCGCTATCTGTTGCAATCCGATCCCGATTATACCAAAACCTTAATCAGCTCGCTGGGCGACCTGGCTTATCAGGTTCCCACGATTATGATATTCAGCCTCATCGTGGCACTGGTATTAAATCAAAAATTTATCGGTCGTACCGTTGCACGTGCCATCTTTTTTCTCCCGGTCATCATTGCCTCGGGAGTCATCATTGACATTCTCAACGGCGATGCGATGTCCTCTCTTATCATGTCGGGAGAAAAAACCAGCGGTCTGTTTCAGGTGTCGGCATTCCAAACAATGCTGTACGAAATGGGCTTGCCGCAGCAGATCATCAATTTTGTGGTTTCGGTTTCCAATAATGTTTTTTCGCTGTCCTGGCAATCCGGCATCCAGATACTCTTGTTTTTGTCCGGTCTGCAGACAGTTCCGCCGCAGTTGTATGAAGCCTCCTCCATTGATGGGTGTACTCCCTGGGAAAACTTTTGGAAGATCACCTTTCCGATGATAACACCTGTGCTGATTGTCAATCTGATTTATACAATCACCGACAGCTTTACCTCCTACGGGAACAAAATTATGGTGATGATTCTCGACAGCGGAAAAAGCTTAAAATTTGCGCTGTCATCCACAATGGCATGGATTTATTTTGCAGTCATTCTGTTGGTTGTGGGGATTGTATATAAAATAGCGGATAAACGCGCTGTCTATTATTAACAGCCGTGGCATCGTCAAAAAGGAGGAGCAGAATGAATTTAATCGAAAAAATGTCGGAGTCCAAAAAATTTATCGGATCTGTAGCCGATTGGCGACGTAACGGCATTCGCTGTAAAAAGCAAGCATTCCGCTTGTTGTGGGCGTTATTTCGCCTTGCCCTGTTGTTTGGATTGAGCTTTGTTTTGCTCTATCCGCTGATATATATGGTCAGCATCGCATTTCGACAGCCCATCGACATGGCGAACCCCGCGGTAATTTGGATTCCGCGGCATATCACCGCCGATAATATCAAGGATGCATTCACCTTTATGGATTATCCGAAATCCCTATGGAACACCGTCCGTCTCGGTTTAGTCAGCTCCTTGCTGCAGGTTATCTCCTGTTCCTTGGTCGGATACGGCTTTGCACGATTTGACTTTAAGCTGAAAGGACTTGCCTTTGCGCTGGTCATTTTTACCATCGTTGTTCCCCCGCAGGTGGTATATGTACCGACCTATATGATGTATAAGCAATTTGACATATTCGGCATCATGAAGCTGATTGGAACCGTCATCGGGCAGGATATCCGCATCAATTTACTGGATTCCTCCCTCACCTTATATTTGCCGGCGATGTTCGGCGTAGGGATTCGTTCCGGCTTGTTTATCTATATTTTCCGCCAATTCTATCGCAATTTGCCCCGAGAATTGGAGGATGCCGCATATATCGACGGCTGCGGACATTTTCAAACCTTTCTGAAAATCATTGTTCCGAACGCCAAGGCGGCATTTTTAACGGTCATCCTGTTTTCGATTGTATGGTATTGGAATGACTATTATTATATCTCTATGTATTTTTCCAATGTAAAGACGGTTTCCACGGCGTTAGCGGGCTTGATGGATGCATTTACCACCGATGTCAGCTTCGAAGCGATTCGTACCGACCCATACATGATTACAACCCGCCTGCAAGCAGGCTGTCTGCTCACCATCCTGCCAATGCTGCTTTTGTACATTCTGCTCCAAAAGCACTTTACGGAGGGAATCGAACGTACAGGCTTAGTAGGATAATTGACAGCTGTATATGATTAACTCAAGAGGAGTGATAATATGAAAAAACAATTGACACGATTTCTTGCGGCATTTCTTGCAACGCTGCTTCTGACAGTAGGCTTGTACGGATGCGGCGAAACGGAAAGCGGCGGCGGAAAAACAAGCACCAACAAAGACCTACCCGACTTTGAACTGTCGAGCAAAACAGTTCAGGTAATGGCAAACTGGACCGGCTCGGAATCCGATGTAGTCAAGCTGAAAGAGGACGCCAAAAAATATTACGGCATTGAGCTGGACATCCTCAGTGTAGGCTGGGCGGATATTCCGCAGAAGCTCGCCTCCCTGGTATTGACCGGGCAGGCACCGGATATGGTCCTGAAGCGTTCGGATTTGGATGATTTCCCAAGCAATATCGTCAATGAGCTGGTACAACCGATTGACGATTATTTGGATTTGTCACATCCGCTGTTTGCGCATCTGCAGGATGCGTATAAAACCACTGCTTGGGACGGTAAGCACTACCTGGCAATCACCGAAATCGGAACCGGAACCGCGGTATACTACAACAAAAAGATGCTGGAAGACAACGGACAGCCGCTTCCCTGGGATTTGTATCAAGCCAACGAATGGACCTGGGATAAGCTGAAAGAAATCTCCTTGGCGATGAAAATAGAAAAGGACGGGACCGTAGAGCAGTACGGCTTCGCCCTGCACCGTCCCTATCCCTGGGCATATACCGTCGGCAAGCCTTTCGGCAGCCTGGACGGCGAAAACAAAACGATTGTGAACAACATTCAAGACCCCGATTTTGCACGCGCCATGAATTATCTGTCGGATATGATTATCAATGACAAGCTCTGTCCTTCTCGGATTGACGGTGCTTTGGATTTATTCCGGCGGGAGCAAACACCTATTTTAATTGCCGAGCGCATTTATCAAATGCCGGAGGTCATAGAGCTGGCAAAAGCAGGCAATCTGGGAATTGCGCCCATGCCGCGCGACCCCGAAAAAGATACTCACTATGTAAGAGGCTCGGCGGAAGGCTGGTTTATTCCGGTCGGAGCAAAAAATCCGCAGGGTGCAATGGCTGTATTAAGCATCTCTGTTTACAACAGCACCAATGCCGAGGCAAAGGCCGAGCGGCAGCAGCTGCTCAAGGAGCAGTGCTTCCTCAGCGACGAAAACGTAGAGCAGCTGGAAACGGCGGAAAAAAGCGGCGTCACACCCGTGCTGGAAACTGCCCCCTGGATCGGCTATGACAGCGTCTGGCTAATGGTCGGCAACAACGTGAACTGGACTACCCAAATCGACTCGGATCTTCCGGGAATCAACGCGCATATTGCCGAGCTGTTCGAAAAGCAGGAATATGATGCACCCACCGGTCCTAAGGTCGTGGATGATTTCGAGAAATACGGTAGCGATACCACAAAAGCCATTGCGCAATACGTTCCCAGAAGCGGCGGAGATGCCGGAGCAGGCTTGTATCCGGTCAAGGGTGATGCCAAAAGCGGGGATTATTCCGCTCGTCTTGATTACAACCATACCGATAATAATTGGTGCGGCGTTGAACGGACGCTGAAAAAAAGCTGGAACGGTAACAATACCATGCGGCTGTGGATCAAGGGTGACGGCAAGCCGGTAAAGGTCGCAATCCAGTTTATCACTACAGCAAACGCAACATGGACCTATGAATTTCAGTTAACGGGAAACAGCTGGAAGCAGATGGACATTCCGCTGTCAGATTTCCGACTTCCCGAATGGAATACCGATGATATTAAGCTGGATTTAACCTCTATTGCCTCTTATAACATCTCAGTGGGAACCGACAAGGCGCAAAAAGGCAGCATCTGGCTGGATAAAATCGAAGTACTCTCAAAATAATCGTGCAGCAGCGTGGTGAAAAAATATGCAATCCGCAAAATTTCATTATGATAATGTATATTGGCAAAAAGCATATAATCTGGGACATATTTCTCTGTACCAGATCGGGGATCTATGCTGTAACGGCGGCTATGAGGTTCCGATACATCAACAGGATTGCTATGAAATTTCCTATATTGTTTCGGGAAAAGGCGTTTTTATCACCGATGGGCAGGAAACCAAGGTCTCCGAGAATCAAGTGTTCCTGAATCGTCCCGGGCAGATGCATCGGATTATTTCCGGTCATGTCGATCCGCTTCGATATGTGTATATGGGCTTTTGGTTCTCCGAAAAGCATGATGATTATAAAAACTATTTGGAAATCCAACGCTTTTTTGATTCGCTCTCCCACTTTGTTACCACCGACACCAATAATTTATACCATGTGTTTTGCGATGTCATCGGAGAAACAATCTCAAAGCGGATCATGATGCGAGAAATGCTCAGAACCTACGCATCTCAGATCATCATCGGAACCTATCGCGATTTTTTGTATGACAAAAGAGTCAAATACCAGCCGTTGTTGCAGGTTGATTCGGAGCAACAAATCGTGTATGCGATTTTAAATTACATTGAAAGCAATAACTGTACCGTCAATCAATTATCCGACCTCTCTTCCGCCCTGGGATACAGCTACTCCTATCTGTCTCAGCTGTTTTCCAAAAGAATGGGGTGCTCCATTCAATCTTACTCCCGAAAAAAGCTGTTTTCGCAGGCAGTTGATATGATGCGGGAGGGAAAAAACATCTCGGAAATTTCCTCCGATTTGGGATACAGTACGGTCTATTCTTTTTCCCGTGCTTTTACAAACTGCTACGGAGAATCTCCCAGCTGTTATCGCAAACGCATTATCCAATCGGGAGAGACAAAAAAAGACACTTCTTCCGAGGAAGAAGAATAAAAAGGAGCTTTGCACTATGAAAAAAATATTATCCGTTCTGATTACAGCCCTGCTGCTGGCAAGCTTGGCATCCCCTTTCACGGTTTCTGCGGCAAAGGAATTCGATGTGGACGGCGTGACAAAGGCAATCGAAAACGATCCCGGCTTTGTCAACGACACCGACCCTCGCTTGGTCTACAAGGGACCTTGGAGCAAAAACCAATATACCCCTGCGGGCGGAAAGGCCTCAAACGGCGGACGTGATTGGACAAATTTTTATGCCGGCGGCGGTCGGGCATATTTGGCGGAGGTAAAGGGTGCCACTGTGGAATTCACCTTTGTAGGCACCTCTATTAAGGTGCTGATGACGCGCTATAAGGATTTGGGAAGCGTGGAATTCACCTTAGACGGCGGCACCCCGGTAAGAGCGGACATGGATTGCGGCGATAACGAATCGGACGACAACTATGTTGCCTTTCAAAAAAGCGGTCTGACCCCCGGTGTACATACCATCCGCATGGAAAGTGTATATATGGCGGAGAAAAAAGACGGAAAAGAAACCTTGGGATACATTCACCTGGTCGGTTTGGTTACCGACAACGGTATTATCAACAGCACTAACACAAGCTTTGTCACTGCAAAAGGCTTCTCGATTAACGAAGAAAACGCAGAGAATCAAACTTCCTGCGGCTGTGTCGGAGACGATTTGCTTTATACAAGCAAAAAAGGGCGCACACTAACTGTCAATTTCCAAGGGAAGTATGTCGGTATTCTCTCCAAAGTGGGCAACAACTTCGGAACGGCAAACGTTTCGATCGACGGCAAGGATATGGGCGTGATTGATCTGCAAGCCGAAAAAACGGCAATCCAAAAAATGGTATTCGCACAGGGCGGACTTTCCGACGGAAAGCATACCATGACAATCACCACAAATGACGACAAATTTTTCAATGTAGATGCCGTCATCGTTTCAAAAAGCAGTACCACACAGGATACCTCCTCCACGCTTTCCCAAGCAGCGCTGGTCACCTCCTCGGGCAAGCTGTCCTCCGACACGCCGAAGAACAATGCCTCTGTCTCGTCTAAACCCTCTTCGGCTTCCTCTGACAGCACTGTATCCGTCAATGCTTCCGAAGCAATCATACCCGATTCCGCGATATCGGAAGCGGTCGACGGTGAACAACAGCTCGGCAGCGTCACCGAAACAATTGCGGAAAGCAAGCCCGTAAACGACAATTCCGAGAATTCCTCTGCGGTAGCCATCGTCATTGTTGTGATGGTTATATTGCTGGCAGGCATTGTCGGTGTCGGCGCTTGGTTGCTCTATTTCAAGCCGAAGATGCAAAAGTAGCAAGAATGCCGTTTCGATTAACAAACGGATCGGAAAGGAAAACAAGGATGGAAACGAAAAGCAAAACTTTATTACTTTTACTTTCGGCGGCAGCGGGAGTTATTTTGATCGGAGGGATTCTTTTGATTCTATTATTAAGCGACGGCAACCGGACAAACGAGCCGTCAGGTGCTGCCGGCTCGGCGAGCTCCGAAATTGCAAATGTTCTCGAAAAGACCGATTCCGAAACGACGCCCGTTTCGGACAACGAAGTCATCCTCTCTTCTGCCGGAACCGCTTCTCTTAAAGTCCCATCCGGCGGCAGCTCGACAGCAGCCTCCGCAAGCAAGGAGGTAAATGTGGTAGCTTTGGGTGCAGATAACACCGGCAAAATGGACAGCACCGCCGTGATTACCTATGCGCACTCGCTGAAAAAGCAGGTTTATTACCCAAACGGAACCTATATTTTTAACGGTCGCACCCTGGATTTATCGGGTGGGGTACGGTTTGAATCAATGAAAGGTGTGTTGGTAAGAAACTCGATTTCATCGGTAAACATTCTGAATTTTGATGACAAGGGGAATTTGATTGGCTTAATGCAGAACCACCTGGAGGAGGATGAAAACTCCGGTGTAGATGAGCTGTCCGGCAGCTTGGTTTCCCCGCCTTTGTCGGTCAGCAAGCGCAAGACCAAGGTAGATGTCATTGCATATTGGTATAACGATTTCGGGCTGGAGTGCACACGCACCGCCAAAACCGGATGGATCGGTTGGTATTATTGGACCTGGAATCAACACAATTCGCTCAACAAGCCGTTTACGGCGATGAAACTGGATGCCTATGACCCTGCGCGTCATCCTCTTTTGGGCTACTATTTGGGAGATAAGAAAGAGGTATTGGATTGGCAAGCCTATTGGCTGTATGAATACGGTGTCAACGGTGTTTCCCTCTTGAATCAAGGAAACGACGGCTTAAAGGGCTGGGAAAATGCCTCTCATCGCGACCATTGGATTTATCAGCTGTTTGAAAAAACGCCGAATTTCAAAAACCTCAAATATGTTATGAACGGAGAATACTCCGTCCCGGGCAACTACAGTAAAGCCGAAGAAGAACGGGTT
>CAZFQM010000019.1:327-12447 GCA_964520995.1 uncultured Oscillospiraceae bacterium | reverse complement strand
ATGCGAAGATGTTTTGGTAGTCATAGCCCTTTGCCTCCATTTCATAAATGAAAATCTCCTCCAGCGTCAGCGGGAACTTTTCCATCGCCAAGGGACGGAGCTGCTCTATTTTTTTCTCGAGGATGTCCGCCTCTCCTCTTGCCACAATCGTCACAAACTTCCCGACAAATTTACAGCTGAGCAGGCTGAAACGAGAAAAATATTCCTCGGTAACCGGAGCGGCAAATGCCAGCTGATATTTATGTATCCGTTGCTTCAGCTCCTCCATTGCAATGTTGTACAAAAGCTTTCCCCGATACACTACCCCGACATAATCGCACAATTCATCCAGCTCCCGCAGATTATGAGAGCTGATAATCACCGTAATGCTTCGCTGTGCGGCAATATCCACCAGGATTCGCCGCACCTTTTGGCGCATCACCGGGTCCAAACCGTCAAACGATTCATCCAGCAGCAAATATTCCGGATGAGTGGAAAGTGCCAAAAGGATAATGGCCTGCCGCTTCATCCCCTTGGAATAGGAAATAATTTTATCCCGAATCGGCAGATCAAAGCTTTCGCAGAGCTGTCGATACAGCTCATAATCGAATTTTTCATAATAGGTCTGATAAAAGGATGCCATATCGTTCAAGGTCGCCTGCGGTAAAAAATAAGGGTCGTCGGGAACAAAAAACATTTTTTCTTTCATCGCGGCATTATCCAATATGTTTTCTCCATCCACCGATACAATCCCCTCATCGGCATGATAAACTCCGCTGATTAGCCGCAATATCGTCGATTTTCCCGCGCCGTTCGCGCCGATTAAGCCGTACAAGGCACCCTTGGGAATGGCAAAATCCTCTAAATCCAAAACCGTTTTTCCGTCTAACCGCTTTTTTACCTTTTCAAATGTAATCATACGTGTCCACATCCTTTCCCTCTGTCAGCCCGGTTGCTTCCTCCGTCGGCTGCTTTACGGCAGTTCGCCTTTCTCGGTATTTTTCCGCACAGCTATCGGTCAGCGCCTTGATTTCCTCCTTGGTCAAACCCGCCAGCAGAGCCTCCTCAATTGCCGCCGAAAGCGCTTTTTCCGCGTTTCGCTTAATGGAGGGAAGAATTTGAATGTCCGATGAGATAAAGCTTCCTTTTCCCGACAGCGAATAAATGATTCCCTCGCTCTCCAATGCCCGATACGCTTTTTGCACCGTGTTGGGATTTATGCCCAGCTCCTTGGAAAGGCTTCTGACCGAGGGCAATTGCTCATCCGGCTCCAATATTCCGAGCAGTGTGTTCTCAATAATGGTTTTTTTCAACTGCTCATAAATCGGTACACCGGTATTCAGTGTAATGCTTATCATTGCCAATCTCCGTTTTTCTCGATGTTCCGCGGCTGTAAAAAGCCCGCTTCCAGCTGTGTTATCTGTACTAGTCCATATAATACATCTCCAGTATAGCAATCAGCCATCCAAAAATCAATGCGCTTTTTTCACAAATAGCCGACCTCCTGTTCGTGAGTTATATACAAAGCGACAAAAGCAACTTTTTCCTCTTGCAAAACCCGCTCCTTTGGAATATATTATTATGGGGGAATTTTGGAGTTTCTGTTTTTTCAATCTGCCTTCAAAGCTGAAAAAGCGAAGCTTTCCCTGATGAAAATACAAAACGAAGCTCCGCACTTCGTACCATACCGATGCGAATGCAATAAAAAAGCGGTTTTGCGCCGCTCAGCCTTTCTCCCTTGACCCAACGGGCGAAATATCGCATCTATATCATATTCGGGTAAAATGAACAAGGAATGGTGATTCACATGAGAAAAACAAAAATTATCTGCACGTTGGGGCCGTCTACCGATGACGAAAATATCGTCCGCCGCATGATGCAGGCGGGAATGAACGTTGCACGCTTCAACTTTTCCCATCAGACCCACGCCGAGCACAAGGCGCGGTATGATATGGTGGTAAAATTGCGGGATGAGCTGAATCTGCCGATTGCCACCCTGCTGGACACCAAGGGCCCGGAAATCAGACTTCACAAAATCAAAAACGGAAAAGCGGTTTTAAAGGCGGGAGAAAAGTACACCCTCTACACCGATGAGATTATCGGAGACGAAACCAAGGCTTCGATTACCTATAAGGATCTCCCCAAGGATATCAAAATCGGAAACCGCATCTTGATTGATGACGGTCTGATCGAGCTGCGTGTCAAAAGCTTTACCTCCAGCGAAATCGTAACCGAGGTCATCAACGGCGGCGTGATTTCCAACAGCAAGGGCATCAATGTGCCCGGCGTCTATCTTTCCCTGCCCTTCCTCAGCAAAAAGGATGAGGAGGACATCGTTTTCGGTATCGAGACCGGCTTTGATTTTATCGCCGCTTCCTTCGTCCGCTGTGCGCAGGATATTTTAGACATCCGTGCCATTTTAAACCGCCACAACTGCCACTCCATCAAAATCATCGCCAAAATCGAGAACATCGACGGCGTCAACAATATTGATGAGATTCTGCGGGTAACCGACGGCGTTATGGTAGCCCGCGGTGATATGGGCGTGGAAATCCCGCTTGAGGAAATTCCCGTTTTGCAAAAAATGCTGATCAAAAAGGCTTACAATGCCGGCAAGCAGGTGATTACCGCAACCCAGATGCTTGACAGCATGATGAAAAACCCGCGTCCGACCCGTGCGGAATCCACCGACGTTGCCAATGCAATCTACGACGGAACAAGCGCCATTATGCTGTCCGGTGAAACAGCCGCAGGCGCCTACCCGGTAGAAGCACTGACCACCATGGCAAAAATCGCCGAGCGTGCCGAAAAGGACATCGACTACATCAAACGCTTTAACAGCCGTGACATCGTAGAAGCGCCTAACGTTACCAACGCAATTTCCCACGCTACCGTAACCACCGCACACGACCTGGGTGCCACCGCCATTATTACCGTTACCAAAACGGGGCAAACCGCACGCATGATCTCCAAATATCGTCCGTTCTGCCCAATCATCGGATGCTCCACCAATATGCAGGTTTGCCGTCAAATGAATCTTTCCTGGGGCGTTACCCCCATCTCGGTAGAGGAAAAAACCCTTACCGATGAGCTGTTCGACCACTCGGTCGATATGGCGGTCAAGGCGGGGCTGGTTTCCAGCGGAGACCTCGTGGTTATCACCGCCGGTGTTCCGCTCGGCATCAGCGGCACCACCAATCTTTTAAAGGTACACGTTGTCGGTGACGTGCTGTTATCCGGCTCGGGAGTTACCCACCACGTGGTATGCGGCAACCTCTGTGTCTGCCGCGATGAGGAGGAAGCCAAGCGAAACTTCAAGCACGGTGATATTCTGGTTATCCCGCGCACCAGCAATGAAATCCTGGACATCATGAAGCAGGCTTCCGGTATCATTACCGAAGCGGACGGCTTGAACTCTCATGCCGCTATTGTCGGATTGGCGCTGGACATTCCGGTCATTGTCGGCGCGGAGAACGCCAGCCTGCGCCTGAAAAGCGGTACTACGGTCACCCTTGATGCCGTGCGTGGCATCGTATGCAGTGACAAGGTTGCATTAAAAAAAGAGCAGTAAGAGCTTAACACTCTTTGTTCCATGAGGCTGTTCCGTCACGGAGCAGCCTTTCGTTCTTGTTTTTAAGGCGGCTCGACCTGTATTCTTCGGTGCAAAAAGCAGGTGAGCAGCATACAAAGAAAAAAGCAGATGAACTTTTTCCCGAAAAAGATTGACATTTGTCGGTAGAAAAGGCTACAATAAATAAGATACCAAAACAACTCCGTAAAAGCCGAAGAAAGGTTTTGCAACAAAATGAACAGAGAGCTTCTTATCAGAATAAATCGCAAGATGGATGAGCTGTCCAAGGGACAAAAGCGAATTGCGGAATATATTTTGCATCATTACGATAAAGCCGCCTTTATGACCGCCTCCCGTCTCGGCAGTACCGTCGGAGTCAGTGAATCCACGGTGGTTCGCTTTGCCTCCGAAATCGGCTATGACGGCTATCCCATGCTGCAACGAGCCCTGCAGGAAATGATTCGCAACAAGCTGACCTCGGTGCAACGTATTCAGCTTGCCAACGAGCAAATGCAGCCTACCGACGTACTGGACACCGTGCTCAATCAGGATATTGACCGCATCCGCCGCACCCTGGATGAAACCTCCCGCGAGGATTTCCAAAAGGCGGTGCAGGCGATTATTCGGGCAAAATCCGTCTATGTCCTCGGGTCGAAAAGCGCTTCCACTCTTGCCAGCTTCCTGACCTACTACCTCAGCTTGATTTTGGAAAACGTGAAGCCGGTGCAGGTCTCCAGCTCCAGTGAAATGTACGAGCAAATGCTCCGCTTATCCGAAAACGATGTCATCATCGGCATCAGCTTTCCGCGGTACTCCAAGCGAGCTGTGGAGGCATTCCGCTATGCTTCGGACAATCACGCTACCGTTATCGCCATCACCGACAGTGCGGAGTCTCCCCTTGCCGAAAAGGCCGATTGCACCCTGCTTGCCCGAAGTGATATGGCTTCCTTTGTTGATTCACTGGTTGCTCCGCTGAGCTTAATAAACGCCCTGATTGTCGCAATCGGGCTTGAATTAAACGACCAAATTTGCAACATCTTCGAAAAGCTGGAAAATATCTGGGAAGAATATAATGTATACGAAAAAGTCAACAGCTGATGTGACGGAAAGGAAGGAATATCGGTTTGACGGAAAGCCAATATGATGTTATCGTGGTAGGCGGCGGTGCAGCAGGTCTGATGGCAGCGGGCACGGCGGCAAGCTGCGGCAAACGCGTTTTACTTGTCGAAAAGAATCAACGCCTCGGCAGAAAGCTGTTGATTACCGGAAAGGGTCGCTGCAATATCACAAACAACTGTGACATTGATACGCTGATGCAAAACATCCCGACCAACAATAAGTTTTTATATGGCGCATTTCGGCATTTTTCTCCCGATGATACCATGCGTTTCTTCGAACAACGCGGTCTGCCGATTAAGACCGAACGTGGCAATCGCGTTTTCCCCGTTTCCGACAAGGCGGCAGATGTCGCGGAGGTGCTTATCCGCTACTGCCGTTCCTCCGGTGTCACCTTTGTGCAGGAGGAGGTTTCCGCCCTTGCGGTGCAGGAGGACGGCATATCGGGAATTTGCTGTAAAAGCGGCAATCGATATCATGCCGCTGCCGTTATTGTCGCTACCGGCGGATTGTCCTACCCGCTGACCGGCTCTACCGGAGACGGCTATCGGTTCGCAAAAGCGGTCGGGCATACCGTGGCTCCGCCCACGCCGTCATTGGTTCCGCTGGTGATTCAAGAGCAATGGTGCAAAGAGCTGCAAGGCCTTTCGCTCAGAAATGTGACCCTAACCGTGAAAGAGACCCAAACGGGAAAATCTCTCTACAGCGAGCTGGGAGAAATGCTGTTTACCCATTTCGGAATTTCCGGTCCGCTCGTGCTGAGTTGCAGTGCCCATATGCGTGACATGAAGTCGGGAAAATATCGAATTTCCGTCGATTGCAAGCCCGGCTTGGATGAAAAGCAGCTGGACAATCGTCTGCTTCGCGATTTCCGAAAATATACTAATCGAGATTTTGCCAATGCGTTACATGAGCTTTTACCGCAAAAGCTGATTCCCGTCTTTGTTCGGCTCTGTCACATCCCACCCGACAAAAAGGTAAATCAGCTCTCCAAGGAGGAGCGCCGCACCATGGTCGAACAGCTGAAAGGCATAGAAATGACGGTGGACGGATTTCGCCCGATTGCAGAGGCGATTATTACCAGCGGCGGCATAAAAACCGCCGAAATCAATCCGAAAACGATGGAGTCCAAATGTTGCTCCCACTTATATTTTGCCGGCGAGGTCATCGACGTGGATGCCTACACCGGCGGCTTTAATCTGCAAATTGCGTTTTCAACCGGATATCTTGCCGGCATAAGCGCTTCCGAAAACAGCTGAGAAAGGAATTCTTTTGACTATGATTGCCATTGCCATTGACGGTCCCGCAGGTGCGGGAAAAAGTACCATTGCCAAAAAAATATCCGCCGAATTGGGATATGTTTACGTGGATACCGGCGCACTCTACCGCGCCATCGGCTTGTATGCCCTCCAAAGCGGTATCCCGGAGCTGACAGAGCAATATGTTCTGCCGCTGTTGTCCGAAATTCGGGTGGAGTTGAAATTTGTCGATCACCTGCAACGAGTGTTCTTAAATGATGAGGATGTTTCGGAGGAAATCCGCCGCAACGAGGTCTCCATGGCTGCCTCCAAGGTTTCGGCGATTCCCGCGGTACGGGACTTTCTCTTCTCCCTACAACAAAAAATCGCCCGCGAAAACAATGTCATCATGGATGGCAGAGATATCGGCACGGTGGTTTTGCCCCATGCCGATGTGAAAATTTTTCTCACAGCCTCTCCGGAGGATCGGGCAAAGCGCCGCCATCTGGAGCTGCTGCAAAAGGGACAAGAGGTGGATTTCGACACCCTTTTAAAGGAAATCATCGAGCGGGATCATAACGATTCCACCCGTGCCGTTGCTCCGCTGAAAAAAGCAGAGGATGCCACCGCGGTAGACACCTCCGGAAACTCTCTCGAAAAATCGGTTGCTCTGCTCACCGAGCTTATCAAGGAAAAGCTTGCGCAAAAGCAGCAGAGCGATTCCGCCGCAACAATCTAAAGCCGAAAGGATGTATTTGTTACCATGAGCTTTTATCAATTCGGACGCGCCGTCTGCCGTGTCTTTGTCCCGTTATTCTTCCGCTTTCAAACCGAGGGGCTGGAAAACGTCCCCGAAGATTGCGGTATCATTTTGTGCAGTAATCACCGCACCTGGCTGGACCCTATTTTTCTCGGTATTAAGCTGAAACGCCAGCTTCGGTTTATGGCAAAGGACAGCCTCTTCCGCAAGCCGGTGCTGGGCTTTATCATCAAGCACCTCGGCGCCTTCCCGGTTAAGCGCGGTACGGGAGATACCCAGGCAATCAATCAGGCAATCCAAACAGTGCAGGACGGCGGCGTTTTTGCGATTTTCCCGGAGGGAACCCGTTCCAAAACCGGAGAATTGGGAAAACCGAAATCCGGTGCTGTCTTAGTTGCCGCCAAAACGGGCGGTGACATCATCCCCTGCTGTATCAAATTCGAGGGCAAGCTTCACTTTCGCTCCAAGGTAACCGTAGTCTATGGTCAGGTTATTAAAAACGAGGAGCTGGGTATCCATGATGTTAACCCGAGCGAGCTGAAAGCCGCCAGCAAGCTGATGATGTCCAAAATTGCCGAGCTGTACGAGGCTTGAGCCCACAAAGAAAGGAATCATCGCTTCATGGAGCATCAAATTACCTTGGCGCAAACCGCAGGCTTCTGCTTCGGCGTTGACCGCGCCGTCAAATTGGTTTACAGCCTGGCAGAGCAGCAGGAGCCGGTTGTCACCCTGGGACCGATCATCCACAATCCGCAGCTGGTTGCCGACCTGGCACAAAAGGGCTGTGTCGCCGTGGATAATCCGCTTCAGGCAGAGGGCAAAACGCTTGTCATCCGCTCCCATGGCGTCGGGAAGCAGGTTTACCGCCTATTGGAGGAGCACAACATCAAATACAAGGATGCCACCTGCCCCTTTGTCACCAAAATCCACCGCATTGTCGAACAAAATTCCGCCGACGGCAAGGTCGTCATCATCATCGGCGATGCCGCACATCCCGAGGTACAGGGAATCATCGGGCACTGCTCGGGACCGTTTTTTACCGCCCAAAATGTGGATGATTTAAAAAATTTAAAAAAAGAATTTACAAACCAAAATAAAAATGGTATAATAATGGTTGCGCAGACGACCATTAACCTTGAGGTATGGGAACAATGTCGCGCATTTATAAAAAAGCACTGTACAAATGCGGAGATTTTTGATACAATATGTAATGCGACCAACGAACGTCAATCGGAAGCAATCAGGCTGGCAAAGGAATCCGACCTCATGCTGATTATCGGCGGAAAGCACAGCTCCAATACGGTAAAGCTGCTGGAGGTTTGTCGTGACTTTTGCCCCTCTGTTTTAATTGAAACCGCAGATGAATTGAAAACGATTGCGCTTTGTCGCTTTCAAAAAATCAGTGTTACTGCCGGAGCGTCTACCCCGGCTTATATAATTAAGGAGGTTTTAAAAACCATGAGTGAAATTCTAAAAGAACAAGACGAGGAGCTCAATTTCGCCGAGCTGTTAGAGCAGTCTACGAGCGAAAAATTATATAACGGTAAGCGGGTTAAAGGCGTTGTTACTTCGATTGCTCCCAACGAAGTGCAGGTTGACGTAAACGCAAAACAAGCCGGCATTATTCCGTTATCCGAGCTGACCGACGACCCGAACCTGAAAGCGACGGACGTTGTCGAAAAAGGACAAGAGCTGGATCTTATCGTTGTGAAGGTCAATGACCAAGAGGGTACGGCAACCCTTTCCAAAAAGCGTTGCGATGCCGCTGCCGGATTTGAAGCAGTAAAAGAGGCTTATGAAAACGGCGCTGTTTTGGAGGGTGTAGTTACCGACGTTGTACGCGGCGGCATTCTGGTGCTCAGCAACTATGTAAAGGTATTTATTCCCGCTTCCCTGGTTTCCGATACCAGAGTAGAGGATTTAACCACCTTGATGCGTCAAACCGTTTCTTTCAAAATCATCGAGATGAAGGACAACGCGCGCAAGGCAGTCGGTTCCGTTCGCGCGGTATTAAAAGAAGCCAAAGCCGCTAAGGAAGAAGCTTTCTGGAGCCAAATCGAGGTTGGTCAAACCTATAAGGGCGAAGTAAAATCAATCACCTCCTACGGTGCATTTGTAGATTTGGGCGGCGTTGACGGTATGGTACATATCACCGAGCTTTCCTGGACCAGAATCAAGCACCCCTCTGAGGTTGTAAAAGTCGGAGATTTCATTGAAGTCTATGTAAAAGATATCGACACCGAGAAAAAGAAAATCTCTCTCGGCTACAAAAAGACCGAGGACAATCCTTGGGAAATCTTCAAAAACAGCTACGAAGTTGACAGCACCGTAAAGGTGAAAATCGTATCGTTGACGCAATTCGGCGCATTTGCCGAGATCATCCCCGGCGTTGACGGCTTGATTCACATCAGCCAGATTGCCAACGAGCGTGTCAACAAGGTTTCGGATGTCCTGGCTGTCGGTCAGGAGGTTGAGGCGAAGATCATCGGCATCGACATGGATGCGAAGCGGATCAGCCTTTCCATCCGTGCATTGTTAGAGGAAGCGGCAGCTGCCGAGGAAGCCGAAATTTTAGAAGAAGCTGCA
Organism: uncultured Oscillospiraceae bacterium; assembly: GCA_964520995.1. Lineage (GTDB taxonomy): Bacteria > Bacillota > Clostridia > Oscillospirales > Ruminococcaceae > HGM13222. The sequence continues at coordinate 3,197 of CAZFQM010000019.1, read as the reverse complement.
ACGGCAAGCAATGTCACCATCACCTCCGATGAAGCTGTTGAGGAAGCTCCGGCGGAAGACAACGCTACCGAAGAAGCATAAAATATCGACTTATCCCATCACCGTCAAGCCCTTGGCTTGGCGGTGATTTTATGTCCGACAGGTATTTTTTCGATTGTTCGGAAACTTCTGTCGCAATACCTTGTTTTTTATCGGCTTTTGTATTATAATATTGAAATAGAACAAAATCGCAAGAGTCTCGCGTCGCGCAGCGGCTTGCTCCGTTATGCGCAACAAAAGCTGTCAATACTATTCACATCAAGGATTCGGAAAAGGAGTTATACATCATGAAGTTTAAAGAATATGAATTTTTACCGGTCATTTTGGGCGGAGATATCACCGCATACAGCTTAGCAAGAAGCTTTCACCAGGAATATCAGGTCAAGTCCTTGGTGCTGAATATGTCAAAGGGCGGTCCGATTAAGGGCAGCCGAATTTGTGAGGATATCTACCGTGAGGGCTTGGAAAACAAAGAAACCCTGCTGGAGGTTTTGCAGGAGGTCGGCAAGCAGTATGCCGATAAAAAGCTGATCATCTTCGGCTGCGGAGATTGGTACGTCCGCATGATTATCGAAAACAAAGCGCTCCTCTCACAATACTATGTCATCCCCTATATCGACGAGGATTTAATGAACCGAATCGTATTAAAGGATAAATTCTACGAAATCCTGACCGAGCTGGACATTCCCCATCCCGATACCTTTGTTTACGATTGCAAGGAGAAAACGCCGCTGGACTATTCCTTCGAGTACCCGATCATTGCCAAGACCGCCAACAGCGCGCTTTATCATTATGCAAAATTTCCGGGAAAGAAAAAGGTCTTTAAATTTAACAGCAAAGAGGAGCTGGAGCAAATGCTGGAAAACCTCAGCACCAGCTCTTATGACTACAAATTCCTGATTCAGGATTTCATCCCCGGCGAGGACAGCAACATGAGGGTGCTGACCTGCTACAGCGACCAAAACGCCAAGGTGCGCTTTGCCGCATTCGGTCATGTTCTTTTAGAGGAGCATACACCGACTGCGCTCGGTAATCCCTGTTGCATCATCAACGAGGTGGAAAAGGTTGCCGTCGAGCAGGCAACCCGCTTCTTAGAGCATATCGGCTACACCGGCTTCTCCAACTTCGATTTGAAATATGACCCCCGCGACAATCAATTCAAATTCTTTGAAATCAACATCCGCCTCGGCAGAAGCAACTTCTATATCACCGGAAGCGGCTTTAATACGGTAAAATTGATTGTGGACGATTTAATCTACAACAAAGAGCTTCCCTATACCGTTGCAGACAAGGAAAACCTCTTCACCTTTGTCCCGAAATCGGTAATCAAAAAATATGTAAAAGACGATGTCATGCGTAACAAAGCGCTTTCCTTGATGAAAGAGAAGAAATGGTGCAACCCCCTTTTCTACAAAGCGGACAAAAGCATTCAGCACAACCTCTATTCCCGCATCGCATTTTTGAACCAAAACAAGAAGTTCAAACGGTTTTGTAAATAAAAAACGGTCGCAAAGCAAGCGGTCATGACCGAAATAATCCTAAAACGGAAAGGCGGTCGCAGTTATCTGCGTTTATTATGATTGAAAAAGCTGTCGGAATCATCGGCGGAATCGGACCGATGTCTACCGTTTATTTTATGGAAATGATCATCAATATGACCGATGCCGCAAAGGATCAGGAGCATATCAACATGATTGTGCTCAATCACGCTACCATTCCCGATCGAACCGGCTACATCTTAGGGGAAAGCACCGAGAATCCGCTGTCCGTCATGGTAGAGGATGCGAAAAAGCTACAGCAAGCCGGTGCGGATTTTATCGTCATTCCCTGTAATACGGCGCACTACTTTTTTGAGGAAATTCAAAAAAACATTTCCATTCCGATGATTAACATCGTGGAGGCAACCGTTCGTTACGCACGCCGTACCGTCCCCGATTTAAAAAAGCTGGGCGTACTTGCCACAACCGGCACGGTACAATCCAACACCTACCGCATTGCCTGCGAAAAGCAGGGAATCACCTGCGTGACCCCGAATGCCGCCGACCAAGCAGAGGTAATGAAGATGATTTACGAGCAGATAAAAGCAGGCAAAGAGGCTGACGCTTCGGTCTTTTATCGTTTAACGGAAAATCTGAAGGAGCAGGGTTGTGAAGCGGTCGTGTTAGGCTGCACCGAGCTTTCGGTGGCAAAAAAAGACCTCGGCATCCGACGGCGGGATGTGATCGACTCGCTGGAGGTATTGGCAATGGAGACCATCCTGACCTGCGGCAAAAAGCTGAAAAGCGGTATCTCGCTCCTCTCACTGTAAAAAGCCTGCTGTCACCAACCGACAGCAGCAAATGCCCTCAACGAAAATAAAAAAGAAACGGTGATTACTATGTGTGGATTTGTCGGATTTGTTGATAAAAGAGAGCAAGCGCAAAAGCGCAAGGTAATAAAAGGAATGGCTGACCTCATCATTCATCGCGGTCCCGATTGGGAGGATTACTTTACCGATGATGAGATTGCACTCGGCTTTCGTCGGTTGAGCATTATCGACTTAGACGGCGGCGGACAGCCGATATATAACGAAGACCAAACCAAGGTGCTGGTCTATAACGGAGAAATCTACAATTATCAGGAGCTTCGTGAGGATTTGATTGCAAAAGGGCACTCCTTTTCCACCAAAACCGACTCGGAGGTCTTACTGCACGGCTATGAGGAATACGGCAAGGAATTTCTGCAAAAGCTTCGCGGTATGTATGCCTTTGTTATCTGGGACAGGGTAGAAAAAAAGGCTTTCGGCGCGCGGGATATCTTCGGAATTAAGCCGTTTTACTATTACAAAAAGG